>CAMAQW010000125.1 GCA_945860335.1 Sediminibacterium ginsengisoli
TGAAAATTGGCATCTGTTAATTCTAAAGCCATCATTTTTTATTTAAAATTGTAAGTAAAGTTGAATCATTAAGAAGTGTCAAATTTAAATCCAAACCCTGCAACTGCCACATTGACTTTTCCACATTAGCCAACCAGTCCTACTTGCACTTCCACGTCCGGATTACCGAGTAAAAAGCCTGCCATTTCATCATTCATTTGGAAACCTTTATCAAAACTGTATAAACTTACCAACAGGTTCTCTTTAGGTTCCAGCACATTAAAGCGGAGGCTAGACTTGCCTGGGTATTTTTTTACATTGGATTCTATGAAGTCAACAAACTGAGGTGTGAGGGAAGCAGCATGCACATTGATGTCTAAACTTCTGGTTAAATTTTGTTTTACAGACTCTAGTAAGTTAATAGAACCTACTTTAAAATCAAACTCGTTGGGACGGTTGTAGCGAGGTCTAAAAAATCCGTTTAGTAAAACGTTTTGCCCTTTTTCTAAATAGTTTTGAAACTTGATATAGTCTTCGCTCCACAAAACAAATTCGGTTTTACCGCTAAAATCTTCGATGGCAAATGAGCCAAAGTTTTTACCCGTTTTAGTAACGCGGTGTTGTACATCAATAATCAGTCCTGCCACTTTAATGGCACGACCTGGGTTGGGTTGAATTTGTAGCGTTTCTTTTATCTCGTTAAAATCTGCAATATTGGTAATGCCATAATAACGCAGTTCAAATTTAAAATGATCCAGTGGGTGTCCACTCATAAACATACCCGTTACATCTTTTTCGTGTTCGAGTAATTCGGTGAGGGTCCAAGGTTCTGTTTTGGTAAGCTTAGGAACAGGTACCTGCATTGCCGATGAAAGGTCTCCAAAAAGTGTGTTGGTAGATCCTGCACTTAAACTTTGTAGCGCTTGTCCGTAATTGATAATTTTTTCGAGTCCTGAAACGCGCTCGCCATCTGGTATTTTAAAATACTGTGCTCTATGAAAATCTATAAAGCAATCAAATGCACCAGAGTAGGCTAAACTTTCCAACGATTTTTTATTAACGCTTCTACTAATAACTCTTTTGATAAAATCAAAAATGGTAGGGAAGTGTCCGCCTTTTTCACGCTCGGTAATAATGGTTTCGATGGCTGCTTCACCCACACCTTTTAGTCCACCCAGTCCAAAACGTATTTCTCCTTTTTGGTTCACGGCAAAACCGTTCAGTGATTCATTGATATCTGGCCCGAGTACTTTAATACCCATACGTTTACACTCTTCCATAAAGAAGGTGATTTTTTCGATACTGCCAGCGTTGTTTAATACCGCCGACATATATTCTCCAGGGTAGTGCGCTTTTAAATAAGCTGTTTGATAAGCCACAAATGCATAGCAAGTAGAGTGCGATTTGTTAAATGCATACTGCGCAAAAGCTTCCCAGTCGGTCCAAATTTTTTCGAGTACTTGTGCGTCATGTCCTTTGCTTGTAGCACCCGCCACAAACTGTGCTTTCATTTTATCCAGCACCGACTTTTGCTTTTTACCCATGGCTTTACGCAGTACGTCGGCGTCGCCTTTTGTAAAGCCGCCAATTTTTTGACTGAGTAACATTACCTGCTCTTGATACACTGTGATACCATAGGTTTCAGATAATATGCCCTGCATTTCATCGAGGTCATAACTAATGGCTTCGCGTCCATGTTTACGATCAATAAAGTTTGGAATGTAGGCAATAGGTCCTGGTCTATACAGGGCGTTCATCGCAATTAAGTCGTCAAATTTATCTGGCTTTAATTCGCGTAAATATTTTTGCATGCCCACACTTTCAAACTGGAAAGTGGCATTGGTTTCTCCTTGTTGGTAAAGCTTAAATGTTTTTTCGTCGTCTAATGGAATGGTATCTAAATCTATAACAACACCATGGTTTTGCTTGATAAGCGCAAGCGCCATTTTTAAAATAGAAAGGGTTTTAAGCCCCAAAAAGTCCATTTTAATTACGCCAGCTTCTTCAATCACACTTCCTTCAATTTGCGTAACCCACAAATCAGAATCTTTAGCGGTTGCCACTGGAATTAGGGTGGTTAAATCTTGCGGTGCAATGATAATACCTGCTGCGTGGATACCTGTGTTTCGCACAGAGCCTTCCAATCTTTCTGCTTCTTTTAAAACCTGTGCACGAATATCGGAGCCTCTATAGATTTCTCGAAGTTTTTTGACATTGTCAATATCCTCTTGTTGATAGCCTTCTTTTTCTTCTAAAGATTTTGCACCTTCTTTAATCGTGATAGGCGCGTGGAGTACACGTCCAAGTTCGGTACCTGGTTTATCGGGTACAAGCTTTGCAAGTACGTTACTTTCGGCGAGTGGTAAATCAAGTACACGGGCAACGTCTTTGATACTCATTTTGGCAGCCATGGTACCGTAGGTAATAATTTGCGCTACCTGGTTTTTGCCGTATTTATCAACCACATAATCGATTACTTTTTGACGACCTTCATCATCAAAGTCCGTATCGATATCGGGCATGCTCTTTCGATCTGGATTTAAGAAACGCTCAAATAGTAAGTTATACTTAATAGGATCAATATTGGTAATGCCAATACAATAAGCCACCACAGAACCCGCCGCCGATCCACGACCTGGTCCAACAAAAACACCCATTTCACGTCCCGCTTTAATAAAGTCACTTACAATTAAGAAGTAACCTGCAAACCCCATGGTTTTAATAGTAAATAACTCAAAGTCTAACCTTTCTTGAATTTCAGGTGTTACATCGTTGTAGCGCATTTTAGCGCCTTCACGTGTAATATGTTGTAGATACTCCCACTGGTTTAGGTTGGCATCTTTATGTATCTGAAATTCCTTTGGAATAGGGAAGGCGGGTAGTAGAATATCCTTTTTTAAATTGAGTACTTCTACCCGGTCAACAATCATGTTGGTATTATCGAGAGATTCTGGGATATCGCTAAAAAGCTTACCCATTTCCTCCTGCGTTTTAAAATAAAACTGATCGTTGGGAAATTTAAAACGTCTATTTTTTATTTGCGCATCATCATTTACAAAATCATCAAAACCAGGTGTACTTTGCTTTTCACCGGTATTGATACAAAGTAAAATATCGTGTGCGTTGGCATCGTCCTGATCTACATAGTGGCTGTCATTGGTAGCGATAACAGGAACATTGAATTTTTTTGAAAATTGTAAAAGTGTGTTATTGATAAGCTCCTGCTCCTTAATATTGTGGCGCTGAATTTCAATAAAATAATCTTCACCAAATAAATCGAGCCACCATTTAAATTCTTTTTCTGCTTTTTCGGGGCCCTCGTTTAAAATGGTTTGAGGTACATACGCACCAATACAACAAGTGGTGGCAATAATACCTTCGTGATATTCTTCAATTAATTTTTTATCGATACGCGGGTACTTGCTATACATCCCTTCAATAAAACCAAGCGATGTAAGCTTTACTAAATTTTCGTATCCTTTTTTATTTTTTGCAAGTAATACCTGGTGGTATCTTTTGTCTTTTACTTCTTTGGTAAATGTTTTGATGTGGCGGTCTTCTACCACATAAAATTCGCAACCAACCACTGGCTTAACAATGGGTTCTAGAATGTCTTTTCCGTTTTCATCTTTACCAACAATCTTGGTTTTTTTCCATGCCTGACTTACAAATTCAAACGCACCAAACATATTGCCGTGGTCTGTGATGGCAAGCGCTGGCATGTTATTTTCGATGGCTTTATCATATAATCTTTCTACCGAAGCCGCCCCGTCTAACAGTGAATATTGGGTATGAACGTGTAAGTGTGAAAAAGTTGGCATGGCCCAAATATCCTATCTCGGCGGCAACCTTTTGGGGTGCAGTTATCCACAATTTTTGGGGAGGGGAACAGATTGTTAAAAAGTTATGCGCAGGGGCATATTTTACTGGTTTTTAGGCCTATACTTGTTACATATTTATGCGGTATAAAGTATATATAATTGCTGTTTTGGGGTTTTTCCTGCTTTCGGGTTGTAAATCACTTGGTAGGTTAACCTCCAAAGACCAATCGAGCGCGCGCGGACAAGCGGGGAGCAGCTCCTCTATGCCAAGGGGCTTTTTAGACAATATAGCTGTTTTGCCAGGTGAAGTAAAGGTTGCTGGCGTAAAAGTTGCGGCGCCACCTGTGGCGGAAACGGAACCCAAAAAAAATGTGGGCATTACTTACGACGCAGCACTTTCATTACCCAATAAATATGCCAACTTACTGGGCGTTGCACCAACAAGTTTAACCAACTTGGAGTTGTTAGCGCAAATGGAAAAGTGGTTTGGTACCCAGTATTGTTTTGGCGGAAGCACCGATTCTTGTATCGACTGCTCATCCTTTACACAAGTGATACTCCGTGATGTTTACAATGTAAAAATTCCAAGAAATTCGCAACAACAATTTGATGCATCTACAAAAATAGAAACAGAAAATTTAAAAGAAGGCGACCTCGTATTTTTTAATACCGTATCTGCGTCTATGATTATTACGCACGTTGGTGTTTATGTATGCAACAATAAATTTGTGCACGCGTCTACCTCAAAAGGTGTAACCATCAATGATTTGTCTGAAAAATATTTTGCAAAAGCGTATAGAGGCGCTGGAAGATTTATAAACCCTTAATGGTTTTTAAAACCCAAACATTACCCTCAGCTGTTAAGGTTGCGTTTTCGTTTTGATCGGTAGCGCCAATGCCAGCCTGGGTTACATGCGTGCGGCCAGGTATAAAAGTTTGCTGTATTCTTGCCTGCGTAATGGATTCAAGCACACCCGCTTCACCAAAATCATCGGAAGTAACAATGCAATCTCTAATATCTACAAAAACAGCATCAACACCCTGCTCCAATAAAAAATGGTAAAAAAGGGCGGAGCCAAGAACGGCACCCGTACATACGATTTGATCTTTGTAATAAGGAAAGGCACGCACAGGCTTGTCGTGTAGCAGCCATTCAATTTCTGTAAACAAATCACCTAAACGGGAAATGCAAGCTGCTTTTTGATCCACCAAAATACCATCAACGAGCGCAAACACATTATTTTTAACGGCCTCAAATAATTGTAAAGCAATTTCTTTGTTGCCATCGAAAAAGGCACTGGATACTTCTGAAAGGGGAGCGTCAATAAGGGCAGGGGTTTCTACCAAATAGCAAGCTGAGATAGTATTATTTGCCGTTGCGCTGTTAGAGCCCTCCGCATGTTGTGTGCAGGCTGCTAGGGTTTTTAAAAATGCTTCTTTGGACTGAATTTGTTGTGCCGATATCTGGTGTACTTGCATATGCGCTAATTGGTGCGCAAAGTTACAATAACTTGTGCGTAAGCACTATTTTTATCGTATTAAAGCAGTTCGTATGTTGGACCCTATTATTAAAGTTGAAAATCTTATTAAAAACTACGGCGATTTTGAAGCCGTTAAAGGGCTAAGTTTTGAAGTGTACCCTGGTGAAATATTTGGATTGTTAGGCCCCAATGGCGCCGGGAAATCTACCACACTTGAAATTATTGAAACCCTACGCCAAAAAACA
>CAMAQW010000126.1 GCA_945860335.1 Sediminibacterium ginsengisoli
GGCATGGTGTTTATGCAGCAAGGACCTGGTTATAAAATCTATGGTACCAAGGGTTGCTTTATAAAAAATAGATCCGATGTGCAAGAAGATTTATTGTTAGCAGGCCACAAACCGGGTGGCGACAACTGGGGTAAAGAAGATCCTAAAAATTATGGCACGCTTAGTACTGATACAGATGGGGTAATAACAAGTGCCATCATAGAAAGTGAGCGTGGCGATTACGGCAAATATTATGAAGCCGTAGCAGGAGCCATTTTAGAAAATAAACCAGTGCCCGTAACGCCACAAGAAGGCATTAATATTATGAAAGTACTGGTGGCTGCTAAAAAAAGCTATGAAACAAAACAAGTAGTACAGTTATAAACTAGTGTATGGCGCATCCTTATATTATTCAAATAAAAAAAGAATTTACTGCAGGCGCCAATGCTGCAAAAGCAGCGGGCGCTAAAGCATACCTGTTGCATCAGTTTGAATTTTATGGACTGCAAACTCCAGAGCGCCGAAGTATTTGCAAGGCTTTTTACAAAAACTATCCAGTAACAAGCCACGCAGAACTATCAAGCATTATCAAAGAAGCTTTTAATGAACCACAGCGGGAGCTGCACTATTTTGCCATAGAACTACTTGCTTTTCAACACAAACTATGGACCAACAAAACAATAACGCTCATTGAGTGGATGCTCACCCATAAAAGCTGGTGGGACAGTGTTGATTCTACCAATTCAAATGTGATTGGAAAATATTTTATCAAATTTCCAGCACTATTAGAAACTACTACGCAAAAGTGGAATAACGCTAGTAATATTTGGTTGCAACGAATGAGTATTTTATTTCAACTACCTTACAAAGAAAAAACCAACACGGAACTACTAGAAAAATATATTGTTAACCGCATAGACACCAACGAATTTTTTGTCAATAAAGCCATTGGATGGGCATTACGCGCGTATGCCTACACAGATACAAAATGGGTAATCAAATTTGTGAAAGCGCATCCACAACTATCTAATTTATCAAAGCGCGAAGCCCTCAAACACCAAAAATAATATGGAAGCCACCCCTCACAATACCAGATTTCAAAAGGCAAGAAACTATAAAAGAAAGAGGGTTTCTATTAAAGCAGAAATCAAGAGTAGCCTTTATATTTTGCTGGGCATTATTGCTGCTGGCTTTGGCCTTAATGGTTTTTTATTACCCAATAAATTTATAGATGGTGGTGTTACAGGTGTTTCTCTATTACTCACCGAACTTACCAAGCTCCCCTTATCGGTATTAATAGTACTCATGAATATCCCTTTTATATTTTTAAGTTATTTTGCTTTAGGAAAATCGTTTGCATTTAAAACATTACTCGCCATTATTGGGCTGGGGCTTTGTGTTGCATTTGTTCATTTCCCTATTATCACCAACGACAAATTACTCGTGTCAATATTTGGGGGTATTTTTTTAGGAGCGGGTATTGGCCTCACTATCAGAGGTGGCGGCGTTATTGATGGCACCGAAGTACTCGCCATTTTTGTAAGCAAGAAAATAGGTGTTACCATTGGTGATATCATCATTGTTATCAATGTGCTCATTTTTGGATCTGCTGCTTTTTTACTCTCTATCGAAACGGCATTATACTCCATGATCACCTATTTTGCGGCGTCCAAAACACTCGATTTTATTATAGAAGGTATCGACGAATACATTGGCGTAACCATTGTTTCATCGCACAACAAAGAAATCAAAGACATGATTGTGCATACCATGGGAAGAGGCGTTACAGTATACAAGGGCGCCAACGGAACTGGTAAAAGAGGTGAGCGCGACGACATTGATATTATCTATACCGTTATTACCAGACTTGAAATCAATAAACTAAATACCGAGATCGAAAAAATAAGCCCCACTGCATTTGTGGTAATGACTTCTGTTAAAGATACCAAGGGCGGCATGATCAAGAAAAAAGCACACAAGCACTAAATACAAATGGCCGCACAAGTGCGGCCATTTGGTTGGGTCTAAAAAATTTTAGCCACTACATTTTTTTAGCGTCTTCAATAAATTTAGCAAGTCCAATATCTGTTAAAGGATGTTTTAGAAGTCCTAAAATAGAATCAAGCGGACAGGTACAAACGTCAGCACCTGCTTCTGCAGCTTTAACAATATGAAGCGCATTTCTAATAGATGCTGCTAATATTTCTGTTTTAAAACCTTGGATATCGTAGATGTGACGAATTTGACCAATGAGTTCCATACCATCCCAAGAGCTATCGTCAATTCTTCCAATAAATGGAGACACATAAGTAGCACCTGCTTTAGCCGCTAATATGGCCTGACCCGCACTAAACACAAGGGTACAGTTGGTTCTAATTCCATTATCAGTAAACCACTTGATCGCTTTAATACCATCTTTAATAAGTGGTACTTTCACCACAATATTTGGGTGGATTGCAGCTAGCTTTTTACCTTCTTCTACCATGGTAGCAAAATCGGTAGAAAGTACTTCGGCACTTACATCACCATCTGCCATTTCGCAAATTGTTTTGTAGTGGTTGGCAATGGCTTCTTCGCCTTTAACGCCTTCCTTAGCCATTAACGTTGGGTTGGTAGTTACACCATCCAAAATGCCTAAATCGTAGGCTTCTTTAATTTGAGCGAGGTTGCCCGTGTCAATAAAAAACTTCATGGTTTTTCTGTTAAAAGTAAATTCCCCGAAATAGACGGGGAATAAAAAAAATGGCAGGCTACTCACATCGCACCGCTCAACCGCTTATCCTTGCTGTATTCCTACCCTGGGGAGGTTCTGCAGGAGCTGGTCGTGTAAGACCTGCCGGTGCAAAAGTAAGGTTTGCCCTCAATTCTCCCTAATTTTTAAGGTATTAAATAAGCCAAACTATCTGGTCCCGAGCTGATTTCGCGAATTCACCTTGGCAAAGCCAATTAACTCGTCATGACGGCCACCCAGCGACCTATAATAATAGAAAATGGTATAATCGTTTTCGGTTTCCCAAAAATTACCATCTGTTAGGGCAAAAGAAGAAGTGGATAAAGGAGCCCCTTTATCTTTAGTAAGGTAGGTATAATTATAGAAACCCTGTTTTAAGAGCAGCGTTCTAGTGTAGGCACCTACGCTAGGGTCAAATTCCATTTTTGCAGTATCCCCGATCATATTTCCGGTAAGTGCACCTACCATATATAGGTCTTTGTTAAAAAGCGGCTTTAATCCGGGAGGCACATAAGTAAAATTCACGTTTGCATAATCGCCCTGCCACCATGGATTAATAAGTTCGGTACTAGCGGTTGTTGACCAGCCATTGGCATCGATGTAAAAAATATTGCGCTGATCGTTTCTTGTAAAATCTGGTTTCACAACAATGGTTAATGGGGTTGTAGTTTTATCAGTTCTAACAACCCTATCCGACTCAAATCTAAAACTTCGAATGTCTACCCAGCGGTATTCTTTTCCGGCTTCAAAAACTTGATGTGCATCTTCGGTGGAATATTCAAAATTTTTACCTCTAATAAATGTAGGCTGCGTTATAAATCCAGCGCCGGTGTATTTATTATTTTGTAAAATAAGGAGTTTTGTTTGTTGGCCTGGGCTTAAAATATTTAAATCTTTGGTACCCACATTGACCTGAATTTTTTGATGCGTGCGCATGATATCAGAACCGTAAGGCTGAGTGATACCAGCACCTACCGTAACTTTTTCGTCTAGCACATAGAACCTTTTTGTAAATGCAAGTTTAGAAGTATCGTTGTCTAAAAAAACTTTTAAAATATAATTACCGCTTTTTGTTGGAACGGCGTTTTTTTCGGGTAGTAGCACTTGATAATGCACATAACGCGTTAATGCAACACTCGATACACGGTACATGCTAATTCTATTTTGAGGAAAGCCACTGATATAATCAAATGGGTTTAACATGGCAGGTGTCCAATCTGCGTTGCAAAGTTGAAAACTGTAAAAATAATTTTTAGGAACGCCCGACAAATCATCAAAATGAAGTTCTAATGCATCCGACGATTGAAGTCTTATTATTGGTATAGAAAATTGATCATTTTGCTGAAAAAGAACCGGCGTTTTGATATTTGACATATAAATTTGGTCTGGCACACGCTGCGCTTTAGGTGCAGTCACAGAAACAAATAGTAAGAGTATCCAACCAGTCCAATATTTATGGGATAGATTCATGCTTACAAAAATACTATTCGTAATTTTACCAAAACAACCTTTTTGGGTCTATCCTACCATATTGCCAAACGCATCGCTTTTAATAAGCAGCAAAGCTTTTCCAGATTTATCATCCGGCTTTCTGTGGTAGCTACTGCTGTGAGCATTATAGCCATGATTATTACCCTTGCTTTTGTGAATGGTTTTCAAGAAAAAGTAGCAGATAAAATTTTTGGCTTTTGGGGGCATATACGGGTGCAAAAATATGAGACGGGCAAATCCTTGATATCTGAAGAACTGCCGCTTACCAAAAACACAGCAGTTGAAAATAGCATGGCTTCGACTCCAGGTGTTGTATCCTATCAAAGTTTTGCAACAAAATCTGCGGTATTAGAATCCCAAAATGATATTGAAGGCGTACTTATTAAAGGCATCGAAAAAAATGAAAACCACAGTGCACTCAAGCAGTTTTTAGTTGCTGGTAGGTGGATACAATTTACAGATAGTTTATATAGCAAAGAAACCCTTGTTTCCGACGCCGTTGCAAAAGCGTTACAAATAAAAATAAATGATACCATTAAGGTACATTTTGTTGCTACCAATTCAGATGCACAAAAAACCTACCGCAAATTAGTGGTTGTTGGCTATTATCATACCGGCATAGATGAGTATGATAAATTATTTATGATAGCAGATATCAACCTCATTAGGCGCATTAATAATTGGGAACCCAATCAAATTGGCGGCTACGAAGTTTTTATTAATCAATACCAAAATATTAATGCAGTAAGTAGCACGCTATCCAATGCGCTACCTTCGGAATGGATGAGTAAAAGCATCAAAGAAGTATACCCAAATATTTTTGATTGGCTAGACATTCAAGACGTTAACCGTAATGTGGTATTTATTGTAATGGGTATTGTGGCGCTCATTAATTTAATTACTTGTTTACTTATTTTAATGTTAGAGCGCACCAATATGATTGGACTTTTAAAATCGATGGGTGCCACCAACTGGACCATTCAAAAAATATTTATCGTATACGCTTCCTTTATAACCCTTGCTGGTGTTGGATTTGGACTGATTATAGGCGTAGGCATTTGTTTATTACAACAAGCAACCGGATTCATCACACTCGACGAAGCGTCTTATTATATTACGGTGGCCCCCATTAAAATGATATGGTGGCAGGTAGCTGCCGTTTGTGCTGGTACTAGTCTGGTATGTTTTGTATCCCTGTTTTTGCCAACGCTACTCATTCCAAAAATAAGTCCAGTAAAAGCCATTGAATTTAAATAATAGTCAAACTCCAAACGCACAAGCGATATAAATAATTAGCGCGTTAATTGCGC
>CAMAQW010000127.1 GCA_945860335.1 Sediminibacterium ginsengisoli
GATAATGCACTTTTACAGTATCACCTTTTTTAACTTGTTGCATGTTATTTATTTGTAATTGAAAGATTTCGGCAGGGCCGAACGGCAAAAGTACAAACCAAAAACGAGGTTTTGGCAAGTATTTTTGAGTAACTTTCGGGCGTAAATGTCCTAAAAAACACCACCATGCAAAAAATATACCTATTTATACTGTCTTGCGCTCTGAGTATGAATGCTTTTAGCGAAGAAATTAAGCCTGGCGCTTATCAAACCAGCGAATACCTCCCAGCGTTAAAAGGTAAAAGAATTGGCTTATTTGCTAACCATACCGCTACCATTGGAAACAAACATTTAGTAGATACCCTGTTGAGTTTAGGTATGAATATTACCAAAGCTTTTGGACCAGAGCATGGTTTTAGAGGCACTGCCGATGCTGGTGAAAAAGTGGGCGATTATAAAGATGCTGCAACAGGTATCCCTGTAATTTCATTGTACGGTAAAAAAAGAAGACCAAGTGCCGACGATTTACAAGATGTTGACGTCATGCTATTTGATATCCAAGACGTGGGTACTCGTTTTTACACCTTCATATCATCGTTGGAGGAATTTATAAATTCGGCGATTGAAAATAATAAGCCACTTATTATTTTGGACCGACCCAACCCTAATGGTTTCTATGTAGACGGGCCAGTATTAGATACCGCTTACAAAAGCTTTGTAGGCATGCAGCCTGTTCCTATGGTTTACGGAATGACAATGGGCGAATATGCTAAAATGCTCATTGGAGAAAAATGGGCTAAAGCTGCAGCGAGCGCTACTTCACTTCCAAACATTACGATCATTAAAAATAAAAACTACACCCATAAAAGCAAATACGTTTTACCCGTTAAGCCTTCTCCAAACCTAGGCACCATGTCGTCTGTGTATTGGTATGGCAGTAACTGTTTGTTTGAGGGGACGGTTTTAAGTGAAGGCCGAGGCACAGATTTTCCGTTTGCTATTTTTGGACACCCTAGCTTACCTAAAACCTTGTATACTTTTACGCCAACCAGTAGAGATGGCGCTAAAGAACCTAAATTAAAAGATCAGGTTTGTTATGGCTGGAATTTATCAGGCACAGATAAAGATGTATTACAAAAAGTAGATGGTAAAATTCAATTGGGTTATTTAATTGAGGCTTACAAATTATTTCCAGAAAAAGAGAAGTTTTTTATTACACCAAAATCAGGCAAGCCCACAGATTATTTCTTTAATAAACTTGCAGGAAATGATGCGCTTCAAAAACAAATCATTGCAGGCACTTCAGAAAAAGAAATTAGAGCAAGTTGGGCAGAAGGTCTCCATGCTTTTAAGAAAATTCGAAAAAAATATTTACTCTACACAGATTTTGAATAAGGTATAGTGCTATGAATCCAAAGGATACGCGTATTGTTTTTATGGGAACGCCGCCTTTTGCTGTTGCCTCATTAGACGCACTAGTAAAAGCGGGTTTTAGTATTGTATCGGTAGTTACGGCGCCGGACAAGCCAGCTGGCCGTGGACTTCAATTACAACAAAGCGCAGTAAAAAAATATGCTGTAGAAAATAACTTACCGGTATTACAACCTACAAAACTAAAAGACCCCGAATTTGTAGAGGCGTTAAAAAAAATAGATGCGCATCTATTTGTAGTAGTTGCTTTTCGAATGCTACCCGAAGTTGTTTGGGACATGCCACCCATGGGTACGATTAATGTTCATGGATCACTACTGCCATCATATAGAGGTGCAGCACCCATTAACTGGGCAGTCATCAATGGCGAAAAAGAAACAGGCGTTACCACTTTTAAATTAAAAGCAGCCATTGATACAGGCAATATTTTACTACAAGACAAATTACCAATTAGTGAATCTGATACTGCTGGCACTATCCATGATAAAATGATGGTGCTTGGCGCCAACCTTTTAGTAACGACATTAACTGGGCTTATTAATAATACCTTAGTTGAAAAAGACCAGGAAGCCATTATTAACGAGGACCCTTCCCTATTAAAACACGCGCCTAAAATTTTTACCGAAACCTGCACCATTGATTGGGCTCAGGACGCTACTAGTATATATAATTTAATTAGAGGTCTCTCCCCATTTCCTGGCGCACTTACCAAACTTGACGATAAAATTTTAAAGATTTTTGAATCTACCAAAGAGATATGCAGTCATGCAAACAAAATAGGATCTGTTAGTTCAGATGGTAAAACCTATTTAAAATTTGCCTGTACAGACGGCTACATTCATGTGCTTGACTTACAACTAGAAGGCAAAAAAAGAATGCAAGTAGCCGATTTTTTAAGGGGCTATAAAATAAACGCAGGACATTAAAATTACTGCGTAAGCGCTGATTTTAATTCTTCTAAAGTTGCAATTCCTTCTTTTTTCCAACTTAATTTTCCGTTTTTATATACCATAAAAGTGGGCAGTACCGCCGCGCCTAACTCTTTCATTACGGTAACATCATTACCACCATCTACTTTTAAGAGCGTATACTTGCCTTGCAGCGTTTTTGAAAGCTCGTCTAAAATAGGCTCCATTTTTTTACATGGCGGACACCAAGTAGCTCCAATATCTACAAGCACAATGCCACTACTAGCAATCGTTGCATTAAATGCTGCAGTAGAAAGTTCTACTGCGCCTCCTTCTCTTACAACTGGCTTGCCTGCAGCGTTCCAAGCTGTTATGCCACCTTGTAAATTAACCACTTCTTTAAACCCCTGTTCTTTTAACCAAACAGCAGCCTGTCCACTTCTACCACCAGCTGCACAGTATACCAAGAGGGTTTTGTTTTTATCTAAATATTTAACACGCTCTTCAAATTGCGCCTTATTGGTCCAGTCTGCTAACATTACATTTTTTAAATGACTGCCACTATATTCACCTGCCGTTCTTACATCCAATACTTGAACACCGCCAGCGTTTATTTTTTGCTCAAATGTATTTGCATCTACATTTTGTGCATTAGAATTACAAGCTAAAAAAAACAATGCAGCAGTTAGCGTGCAAAAAATTCTATTTTTCATATGCATGATTTATGCTTTTAAAATCCGCCATTCTTGTGGGTAATAATTATTGGTTCGATTGGGTAAAATTTTTGCCCATCCTAACCCAAGTCCGTTGTAGCGCATTAAATTCCAACCTTTTTCGCCACTACAATTAAAGTCTGCTCTTCTAAGATACGAAAGCGCCTGTTCTTTGTCTAAATCAACCTTATTAAATATATCAAGGGGCAAATAACTTAGTGCGTATTCGTGGGCAGGTATAAAATCTTTTCCTTTTAATTCACCAACAGAAACGCCCGCCTTTTTAATGTACAACTGAGAAGCAAGCTGTAAAATACTTGATTCGAACACCGCAGGAATTGCTTTAATCATTCCAGATTGTAAAAAAGTGGCAATCGTATCGTTAGCAGGCAAAACCTCAGCTACTTGTTCCTGCATTTTTTTGGTTAATTTTTCGAGAACCGCCTCTTTAGATTTAAAACTTGTAAGTGCAGTCCCTACTTCTTTTTCTTTTTTAAAGGCCGCGATAAAAAAACCTTCCCCCCTAATTTGATCTGGATAAAAACGGTAGCCCGGTGCCTTAGAAATAGGTGCAATTGATTCTACGATACCTGGGTAATTATTTATATCAATAGCTTGAGGCGTTAAACCCATTTCGTTTACCAACCAGTCAGCAATATGTTCATCTTCGTTTGGATCATAAGAACAAGTTGCATAAATGAGTGTGCCGCCAAGCGCCAGCGCTGGTAATGCATCCGCTAAAATACGCTGTTGCCTTTGCGCACATAATGCAACCAAATCTAAACTCCATCCTTCTATTGCGGAGGGATCTTTTCTAAAAAGTCCACTCCCACTGCACGGCGCATCTACTACCATTACATCAAAAAACTGAGGGAGTGATTGAAAATGCGAAGGGTCATTATTTGTAACCACCATATTATGCGCGCCCCATTTACTTGTATTTTCTACAAGTACCGCTGCGCGCTGCTTAATTACTTCGTTTGAAACAACGAGTCCATTTTCAAAATAACTGCTTAATAAAGTAGACTTACCACCAGGCGCAGCACACAAATCAAGCACTTTTAAACCATCGCTATCTCCTACAACTTGTGTAAGCGCCTCCCATAAAAACATACTACTCGCATCTTGCACATAATAAGCACCGGCATGAAAATTAGGGTCTAGTGTAAAAGATGGACGCGCATTTAAATATTGTCCGTGCGGGCACCAAGGCACAGGGCTTGTGTGTTCAAATAAAATTTGATCCGGATTTTTATTTGGATTTACACGAATAGCCGTAACGGTCTCTCCGCTGGAATGCACTGCTTCAAAAGCAGCTTTATTAAAACCTACTACCCCTTCTAATGTTTGTAAAAATGGCGCAGGTAAAGACAAATTATAAAGATTTAATTTCTGCTACTAATTTTTGTAGCGCAGCTTTTGCATCACCAAATAGCATAGAAGTTTTTGGCTGGAAGAATAATTCATTTTCAATACCAGCATAACCAGGCTTCATACTTCTTTTGTTAACGATCACTGTTTTAGCCTGCTCTACTTCTAAAATTGGCATACCATAAATTGGAGAAGCTGGATCTGTTTTAGCAGCTGGATTAACTACGTCGTTGGCACCTAAAATAAGGACCACGTCTGTAGATTTGAATTCGTCGTTGGCTTCTTCCATTTCAATGAGCTTATCATAACTAACATCTGCTTCTGCTAACAAAACGTTCATATGACCTGGCATACGACCTGCCACTGGATGAATGGCGTATTTTACATCAACACCCTTTTCTTCTAATAATTTTTCTAGTTCGTGACAAACGTGTTGCGCTTGTGCAACCGCTAAACCATAACCAGGAACAATAATAACTTTGTTGGCATAACTCATACACACAGCTGCGTCAGAAATAGATATTTCTTTGTAAGCGCCTTGAGAACCAGCTGAAGCAGATCCACCACCAGCAGCAGTGCCGCCAAATGAACCAATTAACACATTGGTTAGGCTTCTATTCATGGCCTTACACATAAGCACCGTTAATAAAGTACCAGCCGCACCTACTAAGATACCGCCTGTTAACATAACGCTGTTGTCGTATAAGAATCCACCGCAAGCTGCAGCAACACCCGTAAATGAGTTTAATAATGAAATTACAACTGGCATATCGGCGCCACCAATAGGAAGTACAAATAGTACACCATAAATAAGTGCCGCCACTAAAATGCCGTAAAACAATACATAGTTACTGCTATCAATGGCTACTACTAAATAACCTGCAACGGCAAGTGTAGCAAAAAATAATACAAGGTTAAATACCTGTTGTCCTTTAAAAGAAAAATCTTTGATTTTACCATTGAGCTTACCCCATGCAATAATACTACCTGCAAAAGATACCGCACCAATAATAAGTCCTAAAAATATAGTAAGCAAAGTGCCCTGTGTAGGAGCAGC
>CAMAQW010000128.1 GCA_945860335.1 Sediminibacterium ginsengisoli
CTGGGTTATGAAAATCTCTTTGTATCATTTATTTGCTTTGGTCAATAATTTTAATCGTTGCTTTTTCTAAACTTGATAAAACAGAGGATAAAGCAAATGGTGTGCGTTGAAAATAAAATAGAGTGATCAATTTTCTTTTGGGATCTACCATATATGCGGTATTAAATGCGCCACCCCAAAAATAACTGCCTTCAGATGCATTGTTAACTACCTGTCCTTTAGCGCTTGTTAATCCAACCCCTAATCCAAAAGTATTAAGTGATGGAAAGCCGCCAAAAATAAAGGTTTTAGCACCCAATTGATTGGTGGTTAAAGAATCAATCATGCTTTTTGATAAAAGCTGCGAGCCATTACTTAATTCACCTCGATCTAACAAACAACTTAAAAACTTAGCGTAATCGTATGTGGTAGAAACGAGTCCGCCAATGGCCGAAAAATATTTACTATTTTTTTGTAGTGGATAATCTGCATTAAACAATGCTGGCGGAACCAATGCTAGAGAGGTATCGGTATTTTTAGCGTATAATTTTACGAGCCTATCTTTTTTATTTTTTGGCAAATAAAAATAAGTATCCTTCATGCCAAGTGGCTCAAAAATATTTTTTAGCAAATATTGGTCAAGTCTAAGTCCCGAAATTTTTTCAATGAGTGCGCCAATAACATTGGTACTTAACCCATAACTAAAGCGCTCACCAGGCTGGTGCATAAGCGGCATTTGAGCAATTTGCGAGACCTCTTCCGCTAAAGTAGCGTATGAACCATTTAAGGGCTTGTCTAAATTGTATTTTTTATACAGGTAAGCATATTTGGGATATTCATCTCCAGAACTAATGCCCGACTGATGTGTAAGTAAATCCCTTATTGTTACTGATCTCACCCTGTCAACTAATTGGAAGCTATCACCTTTGGCGCTTATTACTTTTTGAGCTGAAAAGGCTGGAAAATATTTTTCGATGGGGTCGTCTAAGCCAATAGCTCCTTTTTGTACGAGTTGTAAAAAGGCAACTGATACCACCGCCTTTGTTTGAGAGGCAATTCTAAAAATGCTTTGGGTAGACATGGGCGTTTTTGACTCGAGGTTGGCATAACCAAACGCCTTATCATACAAAACCTTACCATCTTTGATAACTAAACCAACAGCACCTGGTGTGTTGTGTTTATTTATTTGTAGGTTGATGATAGAATCTAAAGCACTAAAATTTTGTGCGGAGAGCCCTATGGAGAAAGAAACTGCACAAAAAACAAGCAGGTATTTAACAACATTCATTTTTAATCGTTTGGCGAAAGTACAAATTATATTAAAAATGAAATATTATATTTTATGAGTAGAAATTCTATATTTATTTACTTGTCATAGCCGATTCTCTTAAATAGTAAGCTAGCTCCCCTGCAATTTCTTCATGCTCTTCCAAAGATGGATGTCCGTCACAACCTGCATGATACTGTTTTTTAAAAAAATAAGATGATACTTTATTGTCGCCAGCTCCTTTAGCAACCTTAACAACCGATTCAATGGTTTTTACCATAAAAGCCTTGAGTGACGCATCTGCCATAGGACTAGAAAGGCAAATAAAATTAGCTGCCGGATATTTAGAACGCAAATCTTTTAAAAAACGCAGATAATTACTTACAAAAAGAGCCGAGTCTTGAACACCATCATTTTGACCCAAACAAATAGTTACGATTGAAGGCTGATAGCTTGCAAAATTCCATGAAATTATATTTTCACTCATATTGACTTTATCAAAAACAGTTGGCATGGTTACAGGTAAATTGCAACAACTATGCATGAGGCCAATACCAGAAACAGAAGACAAATGTACTTGGGCATTTAATTTTCGTCCAAGTAGCATACCATAACTCATATATGCATTGTGCTGATCATACCAATTTCCTTTGCCACAAGGCACCAAAGACTGGTCACTACCTGTTCCACAAGTAACTGAATTACCAATACATTCTATAGAAGTAACAAAAGTAGGTGCCGCCTCTCTCAAATTTTTACTAAGCAGTCCTACAAAAACTAAGCGACCAATATTTGCTTCTGTGTTTTTACAAACCTGTAGTGTATGCCAACCTTTTTTTGAAAAGCCTACCGCCCAAATAGTATCTAGCGCTTTGGTTAGTTTTAACCGAACTGGCGTATTATCCAACACCACTTCAATATAATTATGATTGGATCCCCACTTAATTTCATCTTCTAAAATTATACCACAAGAATCTCCTTTAAAAACACAATCAATGGTGACACCTGGTTGCCAAAATGCAGGACGTAATGGATTGGAAAAATCAATCCGTCCCATATAATGAATGGCTTTGTGTGTAGGCAAAAAATGCTGGTACCCTTGCTGTTGTGAAAAAGCATTGTGTACAACTAGCAAAATATACAACACAATAAACAGGTACTTTTTTTGCATGTAGGCAGTATTAAAATTAGTTATTGTAACAAATGGCTAATGCGGTTAGCTACTTCGATACAGGCCCTACTGTTATGGTAAGGGCATTTCCAAAAACCTGCTTTTTCTTTGTTAAGCAAATTTCCTGATGCATCATAACCCCAATACCACTCACCAAATCTAGCATCCTTAAATTGATTTTTAATTACAGCCCAACTCGTTAATGAATGTTGGAGATAAATAGTATTACCACTATTTTCAAATGCATTTAAAAAGCCTACCATCGCCTCGGCTTGGGGCCACCAGTCTATGCCTTTATCCAAAACCTGGGTATGGGTATGGTAGTCATTATAAACAGCGCCCTCTGGAGACAAATTTGCTGCAACTACTGAGGCCATGGCCTGCGCAATATTTGTAAATTTTTCTATGCGCAACGCATCTTTTGTGATAACAGCCGCTTCCTGCAAAAGCCAAGCGGCTTCAATATCATGACCAAAAGAAACCTCACTAGCGTTGCTTGTCCAGTCTTTTTCAAAAAATAATTTTTGCTGACATGTTGTTGGATCAATAATATGCTGCTCAAAAATATCAAGGAGTTGTGTAACCGATTGCTTAAGCGCCTCGCTAGGTAAAACAGTATACAGCTTTGCATACGCCTCAATCACATGCAAATGCGTATTCATAGATTTGATCGCATTTTGATCTTTATCGCTTAAACGAACGTCTTCAATAACAGAAAAATCATTTCCCAAACACTCTATGTAGCCGCCATATACCGGATCATAAAAATGCATTTCTAAACATCTATATAGTTCGGCTGCTTTATCTACTGCTGCCTGATCTTTAGTAGCTTCATAATACGCCGACAAACCATAAATAGCAAAAGCTATTCCATATGCTTGCTTTTTTGTAGACACAGGTATTCCATTTGGTTGCACAGACCAAAACATTCCACCATAATGTTTGTCATAAAACTGAATAATAAGTTGCTTATACGCTGTATGCGCAAAATTTAGGTATACTTTATTTTGGGTGTAGTTGTATGCCGCAGAAAATGTCCACAATATCCTGCTTTGAAGCACTAAGCCAATGGGGGCATTTGCGTCTGGAATGTTAGCACCACTTATTTCACCATAAAAAAAACCAGTTTCTTTATTGAGCATATGCTCCATCCACCAATCCAAAATAGAAGACATCTCTACTTCAACTTCTGATTTATAACTAAGCAGTGATTGTTTTATTTTGGCATCCATAAGCGTACAAAAAACTATTTATGAATTGCCTCTAATAATATCCATCACCCTACTAACTGCATTTGCAGAAGTATAACCATCCGCTGGGGTATTTTTTACATAATCAACCAACTGCTCAATACTAGTGGTAGCCACATGCATCCGCGTATCTGAAGATGCATAATAAATAGCAACAGAGCCATCTTCACGGTTTATCCAACCATTTGAAAACAATACATTAGAAACATCTCCCACACGCTCCTCACCTTCTGGTGCCATAAAATATCCGGCAGGCTTGTAAATTATTTTTCCTATTTCTTGTAAATCTGTCATGAATAAATACAACACATACCTTAATCCGGCAGCTGTATTACGCACACCATGTGCTAAATGTAACCAACCATGTGGCGTATAAATGGGCGCAGGACCTAGGCCGTTTTTAGATTCATTGATGGTATGGTAAACACGTTTGTCTATAAGCGTTTCCTCGTTTATTACTGCATGTTCAATGTCCTTTGTATAACCAATGGCAATGCCCCCACCAGAACCTGCCTCAATAAAACCATCTTGAGGTCTTGTATATAGCGCGTACATACCATTAACAAATGTTGGATGCAATACCACATTACGCTGCTGATTAGACCTAGTTATTAAATCGGGTAAGCGCTCCCAGGTTTTTAAATCTTTTGTTCTAGCAATACCACACTGTGCAACCGCAGAAGACTGATCCGAATCGGGCACGCCTTTTTGTCTGCGTTCGGTACAAAACAAACCATAAATCCATCCATCTTCGTGTTGTACTAAACGCATATCATATACATTGGTATCTGGCTCGCTTGTTTCAGGCAACAATATAGGTGTATCCCAAAAAGTAAACCCATCTATGCCGTTTGCACTCTCTGCAATAGCAAAAAAAGATTTTCTATCATACCCTTCAACACGTGCAGCTAAAATGTATTTGCCATTCCAAAACATAGCACCGGCATTAAATACCGCATTGATACCAAACCGTTCCATTAAAAATGGGTTGGTATTAGGGTTGCAATCATAGCGCCATTCTAGAGGAACATGGGCTGCTGTTAACACAGGATGCTTGTACCGAGTTACCAATCCATTATACACCAACGCCTCATTTTTTGTAGCAAGTAACGCCGCATGACTGCTTCGTATTTGCTGTAACCGCTCATTAAATTGCTTGCTCATGCTATATTAATTTCTAATCTTCTAATTTATTCCACCAAGTTCTTTTTAAAATAACCACAGTAAAAGCTAAAACAGCTACCGTAATAATAAGTGGTGTTTTTAACCACAATACAATGTATATAGGTAGTAATGTTAAACAGGTTTGGGCAATCATACCAACTACCACATTAAACATGTCTAACGTAAATCTTTTATTAGGCTCAAAAGTTGGGTCTGACTCAACAACCATCGAATGAATAGGTTTCCAAAAGCCCCATGGCTTAACCGTTTTGTAAAAAGTAGTAAGTGTTTCGTTATCTGTTGGAGGCGCCGTATAAGTTCCCACTAGACAACCAATAACTGACAATAAGAAAATAATAGGCCACACATTTAAAAAGAGCCCGTCGTATAGTTTTAGAAATACGAGTGCCGAAACAATACCTGTAGCCATACCCATCACAAAACCATTGGCATTAAAACGCCACCAATACCACTTAAATAAATTAGCAGCAATATAACCACCATACAGTCCTCCCACGATCCATTGTAAAATACTATTTACATCTTTTGCAAAAAAACCAAGAATAATTCCTAGCACAACCACTAATA
>CAMAQW010000129.1 GCA_945860335.1 Sediminibacterium ginsengisoli
GCACCAGTAATAACCTGCTGTTCAAAAACAATTTCTATACAGTCAGGTAAAGGATGTAAAGAAGCAACCTGTCCATCAAACATATCGATTTGATGCTTTGCAATAGTAGCGTGTAGTAAATTGTAAAAATCAATACTTTTTATACAGTAATATGGTTGATCCTGAATAGACTGTACCTTATTATTATTGGTTTGAACAAATTGGTATTGATGACTAATAATTGAAGAGAGGTCTTTAACGATTGTCTCATTTGGCGAAGACCAAAAACAATAGGTTTTATCATTTGTATTTTTTTGCTGCGGTTCAATTACAGCAATTCGCTTTGTTTGATGATAGCCCCTTTTAATGAACTCCAATAGCATAAGTCCATTAGAAGCCCCCATACCTATAAATACATAATCATAAGGTATGACTTTGTTGACATTAAGATTTTGGTCTGATAACATGCAAGCAAAGAAATCTGAATGGGCAAAAAAATAAAAGGCGAGGTGTGCAATAAACACATACCTCGCCTTTTTATAAAACTGTTGAAATCAATTAGTCTTGAGTTCTGCTTAATGAATAGATCACTAAACCAAATCCAATTTTGTTGATTGCATCTGCTACGTTGTAAACGATATCCATGTAGTGAGAAGCTAAAGCTGCATCAGCTACTAATTGAATACCAAATAATCCACCTGGAGTTCCTAGGATGTAACCTAGAGGGTAGATAGCCCAACCTACTAGTACGAACCAAGCAAGTGTTTTTGTTGCTTTTGCAACTTGTGCACCAGCTGTTTGAGCAAGTTGAGAAACTTCGCCAAACCATACTAAGTAAACAATGTAGAAATAAGCAGCACCAGAGATTACTCCCCAAATTACGCTACTACCTCTGTAGATAGTTTCACCAAAGTAACCAGTAACTAACATTACTAAAGAAGCAAAAATTAACTTCCATAATAAACCTTGCTTAGCACCTGCTTTTTTAGTGATTAAGTAAAACTCAACACACATAAGAGGCACAGTAAGAATCCAGTCTACATATCTGAAGAATGTAGGTGAATCTCCAGTTGCTAGGTTATACCCTCTCATGTAGTAGTAGTGTACTGCTGCAATGAAGGTAATTAAACCAGAAACTAGAACTGATGTTCTCCATTTAGTTGGTGTAGAACTCAACTCAAAAAAGAAGAATACCGACGCGGCCATCATGGCCATTGTTCCGATAAAAAACGTAAACGCTACGTAATTGTCGGAGGCGATTTTTAAATGTTCCATAGGGCAAAATGATTTAGTTTAATCTAATATAACTATAAAACAAACAAATTGTTCAATCACTGATAGACGCTATGATGCTAGATTACCCGAAATTGATAATTAAGCATTACTAAATAAGTACAATTGAAGACCTAATGACATGATTAGTAGCACTATAGATGATTATACGAAGTTGTTGAAGGATCAAAAAAAAGTTGATAATATGTGAAATTGGTAATAAACAGTTGATTTTGCAAGACATCAATCAATCAATACGTTGTTTATCAGTGCTTTAAAAAAATATGATGATGTAATAAATAACTGATTAAAGGTAATTTTGAATTAGAAATTTATTAATTTAGTAACATATAATTAAAGCTGGGCAATGAAAAACGATATAGACGTATATGTAGAGCAGTTTCCTACAGCAACCCAAAAACAGTTAAACAAACTAAGGAATATCATAAAATCTACGGCTCCAGCTGCCGAGGAAATGATCAGCTACAAAATGCCTGCTTACAAACTACATGGCATGCTCGTTTATTTTGCAGGCTATAAAGCGCATGTAGGGTTTTACCCTACTCCTTCTGGTATAAAAAATTTCTTGCCCAAACTAAAAGGGTATAAATGTTCCAAAGCAGCTGTTCAATTCCCCATAGACCAACCACTGCCCCAATCACTCATAAAAGAGATTGTCGCATTTAGGATCAAAGAAAATGCAAGCAAAAAATAATACGCTTATTTAAACATAGTCGGATGCATTTCATCCCAACCTGTTGCATCTTGATAGGCTTTTGCAATTCTTAAAATACTTGCTTCGTCATATAGTTTTCCAACAAAGCTGATTCCTACAGGTAAGTTGTTGCGCTTATCAAAACCAACAGGCACGCAGACTACCGGGTTACCTGTTAAATTGGTAATAGCAGACTGGTTGCCATCGCCTCTTGATGGGCAAATAATGGCATCAAAAGGCGCTATCGCTTCATTTACATCCTTCATTAAAACATAGCGGTGACGCTGTGCATTTACATATTCTACAGCAGGTACAAAACGAGCGGTTCTAAACTGGTTGGGCCAATCATTTTTTGTTTGACGTGTAAGTACATCATCTTGATTCGAACGCGTAAGGTCATCAAATTGTGCAGCACATTCTACACCAATAATCACGTCCATAATATTAAACTTATAAACGCCGCTATCCGGGAAGTTTACTGGAATTAAAGTAATACCCATTTTTTCAAATGCTTTGAGTGCCACCCACTCTGCTCTTGTAGTATCTTTTATTTTATCAAAATAATTTTTAGCATAAGCGATCTTATAATTTTTTATGGGCTTTACTGCGTCGTAATTAAATGGCATGTTTACCGCAGACAAATCTTTACCATCTGTGCCATGTAAATAATAATAGACAACCGCTGCATCAGCTGCAGACCTACATATGGGACCTACTTTATCCAAACTATAACTAAGTGCCATGGCACCTGATCTACTAATAGTACCAAATGTTGGTCTTAATCCGGTTGCACCACAGGTAGTAGATGGCGATACAATACTACCCCAGGTTTCGGTACCAATCGCAAAAGGTACAAGCCCAGCTACTGTTGCAGAGGTTGATCCCGCCGATGAACCCGAAGATCCATATTTTAAATTCCAAGGATTTTTAGTTCTTCCTCCATACCAATAATCACCCATGGCTAAAGCACCGAGGGTAAACTTTGCCACCAGCACAGCGCCGGCTTCTTTTAGTTTTGCATACACGTAAGCATCTTCATCAATGATTTGATTTTTATAAGGCTCAGCACCCCAGGTTGTTTTAGTACCCTTTACTGCAAATAAATCTTTTAGACCATAAGGGATTCCATGCAATAATCCTTTGTACTTGCCTGCAGCAATTTCAGCGTCAGCCTGTTTAGCTTGTTCAAGTGCAAGATTTTCAGTTAAACTAATTAAACACTGTAAAGTATCACCGTAGTTTTTAATACGCTTAATAAAAAAACGGGTTAAATCAACAGAAGTAATTTTTTTATTTTTAATCAAATAAGCCAGCTGCTCTATCGAATAAAATGCGAGTTCATTTTTATTGGAAGGAATAGACACCGCGATAGTAGTACTCCATTTAACGGGCTGTTGCACCGTACTAAATTTCATACCAGACACAACAGGCGTTTGCCACATGCTTAAAGGCGTTGCATTATTTAAAGTAAGCTTGTGCATACTTTTATAATTGTATAAATTATCTTTCACATCGGAAAAGAGCGTGTCAATTTCTTTTGATGTAAATGTCAAATCAAAAACCTTTGCTACACTATTTAAATCGGTTTTATTAAATGTGCTGTCCTGTGCAATTGCAGTCAATGAAATTGCTAAGAATAAAGTGAGTATACTTATTTGCATAAAAAAATATTAAAAGCTAATTTACTGAACAGGTAAGATAAAGGCTGGAATTGGGTTACCTTCTTTGTCTACAAGATTTGCAGATGTATAGGGTGCAAATCCAAAATATAGCAGCTCAGGCTTTGAGGGCGTTTTAATAATAGCCTTATTGTCCTTAATTACATAACTAGCTTCATGTATACCATCCAATGAAAACCCCTTTGGCGCAGCACCATCAAGTATTTGAATGCGATTATTAAATGAAATTGAAATAAATCCATTTTTATGTTCAACGTGGATAGGTTTTGTGATAGTAGCAGCATTCTTAAATCCATAGTTATCATGTAAAGCAAAACTCGCTAGCCTTTGAGCGATGTCCTTTTTATTGGTAGGGTGCACATCATTTTTTGCGCCTTTATCCATACTTACAGCCATACCTACATGATGTCCTTTTAGCAAAGCATCAAATTGAGCGGCTCTAAACTGCTGCCAATGATGCGATTTATAATTTGCACTATCAATTGATGATATTTGAACAAAATAAAAGGGTAGATTTTTGAGCCCCCAAGCACTTCTATAAGATGCTATCATTTTTTCTTGAAGCGCGGCATACTCATCCACCCTTTCCATTTCCTGCGCATTACTCTCTCCTTGATACCATAAGATGCCAGCAATTTTTAATTTTGAAAGAGGAACAATAGCAGCATCGTATAAAAAGGCAGGCTTAAATGCATGATTACCATTTAAATTAGTAAGACCAATATTTTCTTTCCCGCGCTGTCTAATCCAAACAGGCAAATAATCATTGGTTAACCAACTATCATTTATTTTTTTTGAAAAAGCGGCATCGCTTAGTAAAGATGCTTTGCTCATCCATGCTTCTATGGGAGATCCGCCAACAGATACATTTATAATTCCAATGGGTACACCTGTTTTTTGTGCAACAATTTTTGCAAAATAATATCCAATGGCAGAAAAACTTGGCGCACTAATACTATCAAGGGTTTGCCAAACGCCTTGGTAAAAATTAGATGGCGTTATAGATTGACTTATAGCATCTGGATAGGGATTAGCGTATCTATTTTTACCTATATATACTGGATTGTAAACACGAATATTTTGATTTGTTACTATTGGTAATTCTTTTTGATAATGTAATTCACTTTTTAAAGCAAACTCCATATTCGATTGGCCCGTACAAACCCATACATCTCCCCAAAGTAACTCTTTGAATTGCAGCGAATCCGTTGTTGTAAATACCAGCAAACTAAATGGTTTTAGAGATGCAGCATGTGATGGAATCTCTATTTTCCAAAATCCTTTTTGATCTGAAATGGTAGTATATGTTTTATTTTCAGCAATATGAATTTTTACAGTGTTTGAGGGCAATGCTTTACCAGATAAAATGAGCGGTTTACCACGCTGCAACACCATATTGTGCATGATGGGCTGATCTATTTCTAATTGCGCAAAAACACTAGCACTTAACAACAAAAACAAACCCGTTACAACAAACCGCATAAAATTCTTTATTAAGCTGCTCTTGATCATATAATGTATTGCAAATATTTTAGGCAGTTGCCTCTTTAGGTTTTAAAAATAACAACTGAAGCACAATAACAACTACAACAATACCTGCAAGTGCTGCAAAATCTCTATTTAAATTTCCAGCATCTGTAGACTTACCTAAATAATCGGTAATAACAGCCCCAGCAAAAATGCCAGCCGTATTTAATAAGCCATAGGCAGTTGCCCTGCTACTAGAAGGAACAAATT
>CAMAQW010000130.1 GCA_945860335.1 Sediminibacterium ginsengisoli
GCCTATTTTAAGGGATCAGTGGTGAGTTATGCCAATGAAATCAAAGGCGATTTACTAGATGTTTCTAAGGAAACCATGGAAACCGTGGGTGTGGTAAGTGAAGAATGTGTACGAAAAATGGCTATTTCGGCCCGAAAACTGCTTAAAACAGACTATTCTGTGGCAGTTAGTGGCATTATGGGACCTGGAGGCGAAACCCCCGAAAAGCCCGTAGGAATGGTTTGGATGGCCGTAGCATCGGAAAACGAAGTTCGTGCACAGGTATTCCACTTTAGATTTGACCGCAAGCGTAATATTGAATTAACCGCCAATAGCGCCCTAAATATGCTCCGACTTCTAATTGTGGATAAGAGTTAATCCTATTTTAAGCGCATAACGTACTTTTGTACTGTCGAAAAACGGCTAGCAGTCTATGGCAATTGTTGATTTAGTGATGCCCAAATTGGGCGAAAGTATTATGGAGGCCACCATTTTAAAATGGAACAAGCAAATTGGAGACAATATTGCCGTGGACGAAACCGTACTTGAAATTGCTACAGACAAAGTAGACACAGAGGTTCCTGCCCCATTTGCAGGTAAATTAGTTGAAATTTGTTTTCAGGTAAATGATGTGGCGCCCATTGGAAGTGTGCTTGCGAAAATTGAAATTGCCGGCGAAAATAATGCTGTAGTAAATACAATTGTTGAGACGCCTGCTCCTCCAGCAGCTGCTCCAGCACCCACTCGGGAAGAAATAGAATCAATTCCATACGTTCCTGCGGCTCCTGTAAATACGGCACCGCAAGAAACTGGAAATACAGAAACTCGTTTTTACTCACCGCTTGTTTTAAACATTGCACAAAGTGAAGGCGTAAGTTTTAGTGATTTAGAAAAAATACCTGGCACTGGATCTGGTGGTAGGGTTTCAAAAAAAGATATTTTAAACTGGGTGGCAGCAAAAAAATCTGGAACAACGGCAAATGTTGTTTCGACAGCAGTTGCAGCTTCGACTCCAACTCCAGCTGCTTCAACTTCAGCTACTCAAGTTGCGCCAACTACTTCTGCTTCAACCTCAGCGGCTAGCAGCCCTGCAGGTGTTGTATTAAGTGGCGCTTCAGAAATTATTGAAATGGACCGCATGCGCAAACTGATTGCCAAGCATATGGTAGACAGTGTGCAAACAAGTCCGCACGTAACAAGCTTTTCTGAAGCTGACGTAACTAATTTAGTGCAGTGGAGAAATAACAATAAAGCCACTTTTGAAAAAAGAGAAGGCACCAAATTAACATTCACACCGCTTATTGTAGAATGTTTGGTAGCTGCTATGAAAAAGTTTCCGCTTATTAATTCAAGTTTAGACGGAGATAAAATTATTATCAAAAAGGATTTTAATATTGGAATGGCTACTGCACTTCCGAATGGTAACTTAATTGTTCCAGTTATTAAGGGTGCAGATCAACTTAATTTAGTTGGCTTAAGTAAGTCTATTAATAGTTTAGCGGATGCTGCTCGTAACAATAAATTAAAACCTGACGATACACAAAACGGCACATTTACTTTTACTAATGTGGGTACTTTTGGAAGCTTGATGGGTACACCTATTATCAATCAACCACAGGTAGCTATTATTGCAGTGGGTGCCATTAAAAAACGCGTGGCCGTTATTGAAACACCAAGTGGAGATAGCATGGCCATCAGACACATGATGTACCTATCCCTTAGTTACGATCACCGCATTATTGATGGCAGTGTTGGTGCTAGCTTCTTAACAGAAGTAGCGAACCAACTAGAAGCATGGGACCCAAATAGAACGGCATAAGCCATTCTATTTTAATCCCCAATCTCTTCCTTTCATAGTTGCTGGAACACCACTACTAATCCACGGTGCTGGCTTCTCTCCTTTTAATAAATAATCAAAGAATTGTTGTTCTCTAATTTGAATATCTTTTCTATTTTTTCGCTCCACTAAATTGTGTGCTTCATTGTTATAGTTTAACATCCAAACTTTTTTACCTAAACGGCGCAGTGCTGTATAAAACTCAATCCCCTGATACCAAGGCACAGCATCATCTGCATCATTGGCCATTATAACAAGTGGCGTAGTCACTTGAGGTAAATGAAATAAGGGAGAATTTTCGATGTATAAATTTGGTTTCTCCCATAAGGTTGCACCAATTCTACTTTGCGTTTTTTCATATTGGAATTGACGGTTCATACCTGGCCCCCAACGTATACCACCGTAAGCACTTGTCATATTTACAACCGGTGCACCAGCCCATGCTGCAGCATATAAATTGGTTCTAGTAATTAAATGTGCAATTTGATAACCTCCCCAGCTTTGACCTTGAAGTCCAATTTTGGTGCTATCAATATATCCTTGTTTTACAACAGCGCGCGTTCCACTTAAAATATAATCATATGCACCTTGGCCTGGATATCCTTTTTTATACCAGATATCTGGCACGAGCACCACATACCCTCGGCTTACAAAAAATGAAATATTTAAACGAGAAGCCGTTGGAGTTGGCGGAACATAATTGTACAAGGTTTGATTATTGCGTTCGTAGAAATAAACAATCATTGGATACTTTTTAGTAGCATCAAAATTTTCAGGCTTGTATAAAATACCTTCTGTTAATTTACCTGTATATGCTTTCCAAGTAAATAACTCGGCAGTACCCCAATTATATTCATTTTGTTGTGGATTGGTAGCAGCCAATTGATTGGCAGCGCCACCATTTACACTAGAAGTAAATAATGTTGGAGATTGTACATAGGTTTCTTTAGCATAGAGTAATGCATCTGCCTCTTTTGCTTTTTGCACAAGTGGGCTAAGTGCTACTTTTTCTTTGAATAAAATTTTAAGGGTATTATTACCATATACCAGTGTTGCAAGACCTGCTGTTTTATCTTTTTCATCAAAAACACGAAGCAGTAATTGCTGTCCGTTTTTTACAAACTTTTCATCGCGGTCTGTAGCGATATAACGGTAAGAAATTTTATTTGCACGACCAGATGTTAAGCAAATAGATTTTTGTAGACCAAGTGGATCTACCTGCCAAATATCATACCTATCATAGAGTAATACGTACTTGTCATTTTCGGTCCAGCGCATAAGTCCGTAAGCGTTTGGATCATCAGGTACATCGTTTTCTTCGTCATAAAGTGCAGTTGAAATATCTTTTGCGATTTGATTGGTTACACCCGTTGCATGGTTATACACAAAATATTTTTTAGCAGGCTCATCGTAATAGAGGAGTAAATTACCTGAAACGCTTGGCTGCACATTACCAGATTTTAAATTGGCTTTAATGAGTTTCGAAGATCCGTCTAATGGATTAATGCTATACACATCATTGATGGTATAGCCCTGCCACTGAGATGCAATTCTTTTGCCTTCATCGGTGGCTGCATAAAACACAGAACCGTCGCCATCATTTGTTTGCACCACATTTCTAAATGTAGTAGAGCCAAGTGGCACAACACTATTAGTAGTAAAATCATATCTAGCAGTGTACGCTCTTCTTAATTCAGATTCTGCAGATCTCAACTGCATCGGCATAATTTGATCATCATTGTAATGCCATACATCTACGCTCACACGGTCAAACTCTGGCAAACTCGTATCTTTTAATGGCCATAACGGAGCGGTTCCAAAAAACAGTTGAGCCCCTGATTTACTAAAACTAACCGCTTGGTTTTCGCTTATGATATGCCCTGCTGGAACTCCTTTAGAAAATTGACCCGCAATAGCTACCGCCGAATCCTGACCATCCTTAAAATAATATAACTGATAAAATTTACGCACTGCTTTTGCGGCGCTATCTCTTTCGGCAACAAATGCAAGTTGTTTACCTGCTTCGTCAAGTCTAAAGAGTTTAGCGTCATTAAACTTTGTTAAAATAGTTGAAGCCTTCATACTGGATAAATCAACCTTAACAATGGTTGCCGCAGAACCAGCCAACCCATTTTTCTTTGTTTTTTTAAGTACCAGTGTCGTGCCTTTTTTATTAAAATAAAAATCACTCACCAATTGATATTTCGTTTCTGTGCCGGTATTAAAGTTCATTAGTACAAGCGTTGTTCCTTCTTCCACATTTTCTTCTGCTACCTTAGGTTGTTGTGCTGGTGTTTGTAAAACAGACATTCCTTTTACAGACGCACTCGTTGCTTTTAAACGAATACTATCTGCTGCACGCACCAAACTATCTGCCATCGCAAACATAGATTTGATTTTAGCAGCAGAATCAAGTGATGCTCTTAATTTAGGCGCATCTACCGGTTCTTTATCTAATAAATAAGCAAGCCATCCGCCAGCATCGTCGGGTAATTTAAAGGATTTTAAACGAGGTGTTTTATGAACAGATTTGTCACCCAGTTTTACCACCCCTAAACTATCTTTAGGCATTTCGTCGGGGCGCTTCTTTTTAATTTTTGCATCACGCGTTTGCGCAAAAGTTGGCTTGATACGAAATACGGCGTACTTACTATCTTCCGACAAAACAACGCCCGCCCCTCTAGGAATAACGAGTTTGTAATCCCCTTGTAACGACTGCACCACCAATACCCCATCTCCTTCTTGTGGATTTATAGCATACGCAACATACTTGCCGTCATTACTAATGGCACGATCTGCAATAGACTGCCAATTGTCATACACGCTGTGGTCTAAAGGTTTTTTTTGAGCCTTTACAGCTACTGCAATAAAAAGTAGAAATAAGATAGAAATGTAACGCATAAAAAAAGCATTCAATAGTTTCAAAATGTATAGCAATTTAATGTGTGATTGAGCACAAATGCCGAATTGCCAATAGCCGTATTCTACATTTTATACCCATAAATGAACAAAAAGAGGGTTCATTGGTAAATAAGGGTTACTAGAGCCTTAATTTTCTTTAACTTTCTTAAATAATCCTTTTTATGAAAAAAATAATGACCTCCCTGGCGCTTGCATGTTTCTCTTTAGTTAGCATCAACGCGCAAAAAGCAACCGTTCAAAAATTATGGGCTACCGACACCATTTTAAAAGTACCAGAATCTGTACTCGTAGATGACAAAGAAAACTGCTTATGGGTTTCAAATATTGACGGCGCTTCTAATGGTAAAGACGGAAAGGGAAGCATTAGTAAATTATCAAAAACAGGTGCTTCTATAAATTTAGACTGGGTTACCGGATTAAATGCACCCAAAGGGATGGCCAAATACAAACAAGAACTGTATGTTGCAGATTTAACAGAGCTTGTAGTTATTGATATAAAAAAAGCCACGATCATTAAAAGGATTCCAGTAGAAGGATCAGTTTTTTTAAATGATGTGACTGTCAATAAAAATGGCGCTGTTTT
>CAMAQW010000131.1 GCA_945860335.1 Sediminibacterium ginsengisoli
TGAATCAGGATATTCTTTTCGTCTTTTAATTGAAGCTTTTCTAACAGCGGCTGATTGGACATACCTAAAAAATTAGGGATTAACTAAAAAGAGTGCAAAGGTACAAAAAATATAGGGTATTTAACGCAGAAATGTAGCAAACTAGACCTTATCGCCTGATTTTCTTTGCTTTCGGCGGTCTCGGTGACGTAAAATTGGAACCTTACTTTCGGTGCCGTTTAGTATACGACCAATGTTTTTCTGGTGTGTTAATACTACCATCAGCGCCACCATTACCGCAAAAATTCGGTAAAATGTTTCTTGTTCGTTGAAAATAAATAATATAAACACCATGAATGCGACCCCTGCAAGCATAGAACTTAAGGATACAAATCTGGTTAAAAAAAGTACAATTAAAAATACCCCAATGCAACAAGCAGCCACAACGGGTTGTATGGCAACAGCCATACCTAAAAGTGTTGCCACCCCTTTTCCACCTTTAAAATTTGCCCAAATTGGAAATATATGACCAAGAATTGAGGCCATACCTAGGCCTAGCATAAAGTTAGTGCGGTGTAATTCGTTGGTTAAATAATGAGGAAGTAACAAATAAAGTGAAGTTGCCACCACGCCTTTTATAACATCTACTAGCATCACAAAGCTGCCCCATTTAGAGCCTAAAACCCTGAAAGTGTTGGTAGCACCAGCGTTTCCACTTCCATATTCTCTAATATCTATGCCAAAAAAATGCTTGCTAACCCAAACCGATGTTGGAATAGAACCTATTAGGTAAGCTACAATAATGAGTAAAATTTCATTCATCACATTACATTTAAAATTTAGTTCTAGAACGACTATTTTTAAAATTAATGATTAATTAATAAACCGTTGAATAACGTCTAATGTATTGAGGGCCAAGATTAAACACTATAATGCAGCGCAATCCAGTTATTTCTTGTCCTTGTTTCTTGGTGTTTCCATCCTAGTGCCGCACAGGCAGATTCTATTTCTGGCTCATCTTCTACCAGTAGGCCACTTAACAAAACAACACCGCCTGGTACTGTTGCCTCCGCTAAAAAGGCCAAGTTATCTAGTATGATATTTTTATTGATGTTGGCTATTATAATATTAAACTTTTTGTTGAGCTTAGCATTATCAACCTTATGTATTTCAATTGATTGTGTATTATTAACTACAATATTTTCTGAAGCATTTTCGATACACCAATCATCATTATCTACCGCCAAAATATCCACCGCTCCTAGCTTATGAGCTAGTATCGCAAGCAGTCCAGTACCCGTTCCAAAGTCAAAAACGCTCTTATTGGCAAAGTCAATGCCACGCATGAGCTGCATCACCGAATAGGTAGTTCCGTGGTGACCTGTACCAAAACTCATTTTTGGGGTAATGATAATATCATGCTCAACCCCTCCATTAAATGAGTCATGAAAATTAGCACGAACGCCTACAAAATCATCCACCAATACGGGCTCAAAATTAGATTCCCATAGGGCGTTCCAATTTTGCTTATCAATGGCATTACTTGTATAAGTAAGCCCATAACGGTTAACAAGCTCCTCCAACCCACTGGTAAGCTCACCATCAAAACCAGCCAACGCTATATAGCTTAAAAGGCCTGTTTCGGTTTCTTCAAAACCATCAAAACCCAAATCTGCTAATTCAGCAATCATCATATCTTTTATGGCTTCATCAGCAACATCTATAGAAACCTGAATGGTTGTACTCATGGTATTTGATTAAAAATGAAGGGTTTATAAATAACAAAGGCCCGTTTTAAAACGGGCCTTTGCAGCAATTATTGTATGTACCTATACCTTATTCAGCTCCTGGTCTAGGGATCAAAGCCTTGTGGCTTAACTTAAATTTACCTGTTTTTGGATCTAAACCAACCAGCTTTACTTTAACCATGTCACCTTCTTTGAAGATGCCATCCATGGTTTCTAAGCGCGACCAGCTAATTTCAGAAATGTGTAATAAGCCTTGCTTACCTGGCATGAATTCGATGAATGCACCAAATTCTTTAATGCCTTTTACAGGACCTTCATATACATCACCAACTTCAGGAACGGCAGTAATGCCCTTTACCCATGATAATGCTTTTTCTAGACCTGCTTTTTCAGCACAGAAAATGCTAACTACACCGGTGTTACCTACTTCTTCAATATTGATGGTAGTACCTGTTTCACGCTGAATTTCTTGAATCACTTTACCACCTGGTCCGATCACTGCACCGATAAATTCTTTATCGATTACTAATTTAACCATACGTGGCGCATGTGGCTTCACTTCTGGTCTGTGTGCTGGCATACACTCGTACATCGCATCTAAAATATGTAAACGACCGGTACGCGCTTGAGCCAAAGCTTCACGCATAATGTCCATACTTAAACCATCTACTTTAATATCCATTTGCACACCGCAAATACCATCACGGGTACCAGTTACTTTAAAGTCCATATCACCTAAATGATCTTCATCACCTAAGATATCTGTTAAGATCGCATACTTACCATCTTCTCTAGAAATAAGTCCCATGGCTACACCACTTACGTGTTTAGGAACAGGAACACCTGCATCCATAAGGGCCAATGAACCCGCACAAACAGTTGCCATCGAAGACGAACCGTTACTTTCTAAAATATCACTCACTACACGCACCGTGTACGCGTAATCTTCTTTTGGCATCATTTGCTTTAAAGAACGCATAGCAAGGTTACCATGTCCTACTTCTCTACGCCCAACACCACGCATCATTTTAACTTCACCAGTACTAAATGGAGGGAAATTATAATGTAAAATAAATGGTGTGTACTCCGATTTTGCAGCACTCTCTTGTAACAACTCATCTAGTTTGGTACCAAATGTTACAGTGGTTAAAGATTGTGTTTCACCTCTTGTAAATAAAGCCGAACCGTGTGGTGTTGGTAATGGCTCTACTTCCATAGCAAGTGGACGAACTTGATCAAGTGCACGACCGTCTAAACGGATACGCTCATCAACCATCATGTTACGTACAACTTCCCACTTAAGGTCTTCGTAATATTTTTTAGCTAACTTTTTATCTAAATCAGTAACGTCTTCACCAAGGCTAGCAATTAACTCATCTTTTAATGCGTTAAATGCATCGCTACGTTCATTTTTAGAAGAACCTTTACGTGAAATTTCATACACACGCTTGGCAGCAAAAGCATTTACTTTAGCTTGAATTTCTTCTGATTGAGGTGGCTTCTTGTAATCTCTTACAGAAGTAACACCTTTTTTAGCTCTGAGCTCTGCTTGTGCTTTAATTTGAATGCGGATGGCATCATGCGCAATTTCTAACGCCTTGATTAAATCTGCTTCAGAACATTCTTTTGCTTCACCTTCCACCATCATTAGGTTTTTTTCGGTAGCAGCAATAATGAATTCTAAATCTGATTGCGCAAGTTCTGAACGTGTAGGGTTTACTAAAAACTGTCCGTTAACACGTGCAATACGTACTTCAGAAATAATTTCTTTTACTGGAATATCTGAAACTGCAAGTGCAGCAGATGCAGCCAAACAAGCAAGTGAATCTGGTAATACTTCTGCATCACTAGAAATTAAACTTACAAGTACTTGTACATCGCACAAATAATCTTCAGGGAATAAAGGTCTTAACGCACGGTCAATTAACCTGCTCGTTAATATTTCGTAATCATTTAAACGCGCTTCACGCTTAAAAAACGAACCAGGAATACGGCCTGCAGAAGCAAACTTTTCTTGGTAGTCTACGCTTAATGGGAAAAAATCTTGTCCTTCTTTTGGATCTTTATTTGCAACAACGGTTGCTAATAAAACGCAATTACCTTGACGTACGGTAATTGAACCATCTGCTTGACGCGCAAGCTTGCCAGTTTCGATAGAAACTTGACGTCCGCCGCCAAGATCAAAACTTACACTTATAGGTTGTGATAACATAAAATTGTGTTGATTGGGTAAATGAATGAATCAAAAAAATAGGTACCAATAGAAATAACTATTCCCAACCGTTATGAATAATCAGTTGGGAATAGCAGTATCATTAGTAAAGAAAAATTACTTTCTTAAACCTAGTTTTTCAATTAGAGCACGATAGCCCTGTAGGTTATGCTTTTGCATATAAGCCAATAAACGCTTACGTTGACCAACCATCATCATCAATCCACGTTGTGTAGAATGATCTTGCTTGTTAGCTTGTAAATGCTTAGAGATATGGGAAATACGTTCAGTAAGTATTGCTACTTGACCTTCGATAGAACCCGTGTTAGTGGCTTTCCCACCATACTCAGCAAAAATGCTTGCTGTTTTTTCTTTTGTTAAATGCGACATTTCAAAATGTTTAAATAAGACTCCGTAATTGTTTTCTTCTATTTTTTATCGGCTGCAAAGGTAGGTATTATAATGTAAAAAGGATAAATTTGGGTATCTTTTTACGCCATTTTCCCATAAATATATGTTTGGAGTCACTATTTTAGGCAATAATTCGGCCCTTCCGGCCTACGATAGGCATCCAACAGCCCAGGTGGTAAGCATTCAGGACCAATCCATTCTGATAGATTGTGGGGAGGCTACCCAAATACAAATGAGCCGTTACAAGGTAAAAAGAAGCAAAATCAACAATATTTTCATATCCCACCTCCATGGCGACCATTATTTTGGCCTCATTGGCCTAATCACCAGCATGGGACTCCTCGGCCGAACCACCGATTTGCACCTTTTTAGCCCGCCTGGCCTCAAAGAAATTATTGACATGCAACTAGCGGTTGCGGGTTCAAGGATACCCTACCCTTTGCATTTTCATACCATTTATGAGGCTGGCACCCTTGTAGAAACCCCAAAATTTAAAGTGAGCTGTTTTCCAACACAGCACCGCATACCTTGTTTTGGGTTTACCATTTCAGAAAACAAAGCCCCTCGAAAAATCAATAAAGAAAAAGCGATAGCGGCAGAAATCCCTTTTAGTTATTACGATGAACTAAAAAAAGGAAATGACTACACAACCAAAACAGGTGCGGTCATTTCTAATGCACTCGTAACAGACCCCGCGAGCCCCAATAAAAAATACGTGTACACTGCCGATACTATTTTTGATATGAACTTGGTGGCACATGCCATGGATGCCAATTTACTCTACCACGAAGCCACTTATTTAGAGGATCAAACACAAAAAGCAGCAGAACGTTTTCATGCCACAACCATTCAGGCAGCTACCATTGCCAAAGAAGCGGGCGTGAACCGTTTATTGATCGGACATTTTAGCAGTAAATATGAAAGTATCGAAAGCCACG
>CAMAQW010000132.1 GCA_945860335.1 Sediminibacterium ginsengisoli
AAAGCCAGGTGGTAAAGGTGGTTGGGACCCTGTAGCGCATCAGTTTAATGATTATTCGGCGGCTATTTATTATGCCTATATACGTCAAGTAGGCGCTGGTGCAGTAACTGCGGGCGGCATCATTACGCTCATTAAAACCATTCCTACCATTGTAAAATCTATCAAAGGAAGTTTTGCTTCATTACAATCTAGTAAAGATCCAAGTGCAGCTGCTGTTTTAAGAACCGAAAAAGATTTGAGTTTTAAGGTAGTAGGTTTTGGAAGTTTAGCACTTGTTGCACTTATTGCCGTATTACCTCAAGTGCCGGGTGATAGTATTTTGCAAAAATTATTAATTGGGGTACTTGTTATTTTATTTGGTGCATTATTTGTAACCGTATCGTCCCGTATTGTAGGACTTATCGGTTCTTCTAATAACCCCATTAGTGGCATGACCATTGCAACGGTAATGGGTACGAGCTTGATTTTTTTAAGCGTAGGCTGGACGGGCCAAGCCTTTGAACCGCTTGTATTAGTGGTTGGTGGTATGATTTGTATTGCTGCAGCAAATGCAGGCGCTACATCACAAGATTTAAAGAGCGGATACATTGTTGGTGCTACACCACGCAATCAACAAATCGCACTTTTTGTAGGTGCCATTGTTTCATCTATTGTGATTGGATTAACGGTTAAATTTTTAGATCGTCCTACCACCGAAATGATGCAGCAGGGTATTCAGCACGCAATTGGTTCTGATAAATATCCAGCGCCGCAGGCTACCCTAATGGCTACTTTAATTAAAGGAATATTATCACAAAATTTAGACTGGCAATATGTGGTGGTAGGAGTGTTTTTAGCTATTACCATGGAGCTTTGTGGTATTAAATCTTTAAGCTTTGCGATTGGCGTGTATTTACCATTAGCTACAACGCTTCCAATTTTTATTGGCGGTGCTATTAGAGGTATTGTTGAAGCAAAAGATAAAAAAGAAAATAAGTCTGCGGCTAGCGCCGAAGAAGAAGACCTTAGTAAAGGCTCTTTGTTTGCCACCGGACTTGTGGCTGGTGGTGCTGTTGCGGGTGTGCTTATTGCTTTTGCAACGGGTACAAGTGCCGGTGAAAAGTTTTTGGCATCCATTAGTTTAGAAGAAGGCATTGTGCACAGCGTTTCTCAAAATGGATACTTTTTAATAGGCACTTTGTTTTTTGCAGCCATGGGCGCTATTTTATATAAAGTAGCGACCAAAAAAGCAGACGCATAAGCGGTCCAAAAAAATAAAAGAGCTCATTAAACTTTTACTGTTTTTGTAGTTCTAATAACATATGAATAACAAACCTACACGCCAAACACCTAAGCATATGATACAGTATGCATATGTGTTTGGCTTTTTGTTTTTAATGGCATTTGTAAGGCCTGCTCCTAAAATGCCTTATAAAAAAGCGGGATTAACGGATCAGGAAGCTGCTTTACACCTACTCAACCGCTTTACCTTTGGTCCAAAACCAGGCCAGGTAGAGGAAGTAGTAAAGCTGGGGCTCGAAAATTGGTTTTTGGCGCAGTTGCAACCTGCACCCGATAACGAAGTTGTTCGTAATCGTCTTGCGGGTTTCCAGGCGCTAAACATGCCCACCGATTCCATTGTAAATACCTACGTACAACCAGCTCAACTGATTCGACTTGCTATCAAAAATGGATTTGTTGATAAAGACTCGGTAGATAGAACCGATAAACCCGCTTATAGAGATGCCATCAAAAAAATGCAATCCGAATATGGGTATCGTCCACTTCAAGAATTGCAGCGTGAGCTTATCAATCAAAAAGTAATTAGAGCTGTTTATAGTGATGCGCAACTACAGGAAGTATTAACTGATTTTTGGTTCAATCATTTTAATGTATCACTTACAAAAAATCAAATTCAACAACTGGTGTTACCTTATGAGCGTGATGCCATTAGACCCAATGTGTTAAATAATTTTTCATCACTGCTTTTTGCAACAGCCAAACATCCGGCGATGTTATTATATCTAGACAATGCATTAAGTATTAGTAACGAAAATGAATATGCAAAGCGTCAGTTAAAAGGCGCACAGCGATTACTAGATTTAAATGCCGCAAAAAAAATGATAGCAGCGGCAAGTATCTCTGAAGATTCATTGCAAAAGATGGACGCGATGGAAAGCCAAATGACTGCGCAAATTAAAAGAAGAAAATCGCAGGGCTTAAATGAAAACTATGCACGTGAAGTGATGGAGTTACACACACTTGGCGTTAATGGCGGATACACCCAGGCCGATGTTACTGCATTAGCGAGCGCTTTAACAGGATGGGGCGTTAAACCCATGTACGAAGAAGGGCCGCTTGCCAAAAGATTTTCAAATTTACCTCCTGCGCAACTGGTTCGAAGAGGTCTTGTAGTAGAAGATTATTTTTTATACAGTGGCGAAAAGCACGACGAATCTGAAAAAATAATTTTAGGAAAAAAGTTTCCAGCAAATGGCGGATATAAAGAGGGTACAGAAGCCCTTGCCATGCTTGCTTCACATCCTTCAACGGCGCATTTTATTGCGCGCAAGCTTGCTGCTAAATTTATTGCCGACGAACCACCAACTGCGGTTGTAGATGAAATGGCTAAAACATTTTTAGCAACTAATGGCGATATTAAAGAAGTATTATTAACCATGGTGATGCACCCTGGTTTTTGGGCCAAGGCCAAGGAAAAAGAAAAAATAAAATCTCCATTTGAACTTGCCGTAAGCGCCATCCGTGCAACGGGCACCGAAGTAGTAGCACCTTATCAGGTATTTACTTGGTCCGAAAAAATGGGTCAGAAATTTTATTTTTATCAGGCGCCAACAGGTTTTCCAGACAGAGCCTCTTTTTGGATTAACACGGGCTCTTTACTCAATAGAATGAATTTTGGTATGGCCATTGCTGCGCAAAAAATACCAGGCTTTAAAACCAACTTGCTCGCATTAAATCAAAATCACGAACCAGAAAGTGTGGAAGACGCACTTCAAACCTATACCAAATTACTGTTACCGGTTTCGGATCAAAAAGAAAATTCGGAGCGCATCATGTCTATTGTGCGCGCACAAAATATTGACCAAAAAATTGCATCTGCAACAAAAGATACCGGCGGCATGCAAGAGATGCAAAACCAAGCGATGAAGCAAACAAATAACACACCACTAAAAAGTATGGCACAGGTAGTGGGCGTTATTATTGGCTCACCTGCGTTTCAGCGCAAATAAATAAAATCATTATGGCAAATAGAAGGGCTTTTATGAAATCGGGTGCGCTTGCATTATTTGCAACGGGCATTAGTGGACTTCCTCGTTTTATTACAGAGGCAGCTGCGGGCACTCAAATGCTTCCGATGTATAAAAAAAATAAAACCTTGGTTTGTATTTTTCAGCGCGGAGCGATGGACGGATTAATGGCCGTAACACCTTTTGCAGATCCTGCATTACAACTTGCAAGACCAGGTTTATTTATGAGCCCAACAGCTGGTGAAGGCGGTTCTTATAATTTGGATGATCATTTTGCTATGCACCCTTCTTTAAAAAGTTTGTTCCCCTATTTTAATACAAAAAATTTAGCCGTGGTGCATGGTGTAGGAAGCCCTAATACCACTAGAAGCCATTTTGATGCACAGGATTATATGGAGTCTGGAACTCCGTTTGCAAAAGGTACAGCTAGTGGTTGGCTTAATAGAGCGGTTGGATTACTGGGTCATGCACCAACGCCATTTTCTGCAGTGAGTGTGACCAGTTCTTTACCCCGCAGTTTATATGGTGATGTGGATGCCATTGCTATTAATAATTTGCAGGATTTTTCCATTCAATTAAAAGGGAATCCGATGGCAGCGGGCAAAGCGGCTTCTTCATTTGAACAACTCTATGATCAAACCACGAGTGAACTACTCAATAAAACTGGGAAAGAAAGTTTTGAAGCACTCAAAATTTTAAAGTCCAACAATATCAAAAATTATCAACCTGCTAATGGTGCCGTGTATCCAAACTCGGCACTGGGAAATTCATTAAAACAAATTGCAACACTTATTAAAATGGATGTAGGACTCGAAGTAGGTTTTGCAGAGAGTGGCGGTTGGGATACGCATTTTAACCAGGGTACCACAAACGGTATTTTTGCGCGCAACCTAAAAGATTTTTCAGACAGCATTGCTGCGTTTTGGCAAGACCTTGGTGAACGTCAAAGTGAAGTAACACTTATGACTATGACCGAGTTTGGCCGTACCGTTGCACAAAATGGAACGGGCGGAACGGATCATGGTAGAGCAAGCTGCTTATTTGTTTTAGGCAATGATGTAGCTGGCGGAAAAGTATATAGTAACATGGGTAGTCTTGCAAAAAACAATTTAGAAGACGGTAGAGACCTGCCTGTAACCACAGATTTTAGAGCTGTGTTTAGTGCGGTTGCAGAAAATCATTTGCAGCTAAAAACAAACGGTAATTTGTTTCCAGACTGGTCCGGCGCCTCCTTAAAAATGATGCTATAATTTTCCGTTTTTAATTTCGTCTACAACAGCAGGATCTAATAGGGTACTTGTATCGCCTAAATTTTCTGTTTCACCCTCTGCAATTTTGCGCAGTATTCGGCGCATAATTTTTCCACTTCTTGTTTTTGGAAGCCCCGACACAAATTGAATTTTATCTGGCTTTGCTATTGCTCCAATAATGCGCGTAACAGTTTGTAAAATATCTTTTCTTACCAGTTCACCAGTACCGTGTGTGTCTTGTGCATGCGAACCACTATAAATAATATAGGCATAAATACCTTGTCCTTTAATATCGTGCGGATAACCTACTACTGCACTTTCTACTACACCTGCGTGCATGTTAATTGCATTTTCAACTTCGGCGGTTCCAATTCTATGACCACTTACATTTAATACATCATCAACGCGGCCGGTAATTCTAAAAAATCCGTCTTTGTCTTTGAGTGCACCATCGCCCGTAAAATACATGTTTTCATAAGTAGCAAAATAGTTGGTTCTGCAACGCTCATGATCGCCGTATGTAGTGCGTAAAATAGATGGCCATGGCGATTTGATACATAGGTTTCCAGAAATCGTTTCGTCTCCTTCTGCAACTACTTCTTTACCATTTTCATCTACCAGTACCATTTCGAGGCCTGGCATGGGAAGTGTTGCCCAGCTTGGCTTTGAAGGTGTTATGCCGGCTAAATTTGAAATCAAACAACCACCAGTTTCTGTTTGCCACCAAGTGTCTACAATAGGGCAGCGGCCCTTGCCTACGTTTTGATC
>CAMAQW010000133.1 GCA_945860335.1 Sediminibacterium ginsengisoli
ATTTTTAGGTTTAAAATTGGGTTTACCCAGTGGACTCCACCGAAATGGAGAATCTGCCAAATACAGATTTGGGGTTGCAAAAGTACGTAAAAGGGTTGATTCTACTGCATTTTTTGATCTATTTTTTCGAGTAAAACCACAAAAGTTGGGAAATGATCGCTAAATCCATCCCTAAACTGGTTTCCATCCCAGGTTCGGAGGGGATATCCCTTAAATCGGCCCTGGTGTTCCACCATAAAAAAGTCCTTAAATATGTGCGAGCTGCCTAAAAACAGCTTTCCCGTATGCTTTGGAGGAATCCAGCTTTGAGACACCAGTATTTGGTCAAAAATACCCCATGCGTCCCTATTGGCAAGGGTTCCATTGCCTTTTGCCAGTACTTCTACCCAAGGGTTGTATAGATCCGACTTTTTGATCATTTTTAGCCCTCCACTTGATTGAAGGGCATGTGATACGCTATAATCTGAGGGGTTGTCGTTTAAATCACCCATGACTATAATTTTAGCAGCTGGGTCCTCCGCAAATAGGGTATTGATATGGCTTCTACAAACCCTGGCTGCAATACTTCTAGACTCGGTACTTCTTTTTTGGCCACCGCGCCTGCTTGGCCAGTGATTCACGTAAATATGCACGGTGTCGTTAAGTAAAATCCCTTTCACGTATAAAATATCTCTGGTAAAATAGGGTAGTTTGTTTCTGGAAGGAAGCTGAACCGTTAAACTTTTATGGATTAGCGGCTTAAAATATTTTGGTTGATAGAGTAAGGCCACATCAATACCACGTAAGTCTTTTGAGTTTTCGTGCACAAATAAATAGTTTCTATTTTTTAAAAGTGGATGCTTGATTAAATCTTGCAGTACCGTATCGTTTTCGATTTCAACAGCACCTAAAATAGCTGGCCCATCGTCATTGATATCAGCACCTATTTTTTGTACAACCGTTGCCAGATTGCTTACTTTTTTATTGTAAATAAAACTGCTATAATGTTTGGCGCCGCTTGGCAAAAATTCTTCGTCATCTACTACTTGATTGTTGATGGTGTCATAGAAATTTTCGAAATTATAAAAAGCGGCTATACAGCTGTGATGCCTTTGGGGCATAGGTTTAATTGGTACTGTATCTTTTTTTATTGCCGCCTTACAGCTACATAATAGGACAGTAAAACAGGTAACAAATAATAAACAATGAACTGTGTTTTTTATATAGCGCATATCTTTTATTCGCTAATTACAATTATTTAAACTGGTATTTCACGCCAATATTTTGTAGTACTAATTTTCGTATTTGAACTGCATTAGATTGTGCAGGAAATCTATGTTATGCGTACCCTATGTCTATGTTTGATTTGTGTTTTTATGGCGGGAGCATTGCATGCACAAAAGCGTAGCAAACAAAAAGCGCTTCCTAATGTAATCGTACAAAAAGTGGTGGTATCTGAACCCGACGAAATTCCAATTGTGGTATTAGACCCGGATACAAAAAGTGGCTCAGAACCTTCTTTTGTGGCATCTAGTTTACAGGCCAATAAAGATCCTTTTTACAACACGGCTAGTTTTGGTTTTTCTGCCGCTGGTTTTATGGTGAAAGGTCTCGATCCAAGCTTTTCTCAAACACTATTTAATGGCTTACCTATTAAAAGTTTATTATCCGGAAGCCCACATTTTGCCGTTTACTCGGGCCTTCAACAAATGATGCGCAAAACGGTGGTATTTGATGGAGTTGCGGGCAATGAGCTTTCGTTTGGAAGTCTAGGTAACACTACAGGCGCGGATATCCGCGCGCTTGTAATGCCGCGGCAATATAAAATAGCAGCAACGTTTGCGAACCGCGCATATTCACATAAATACGTTTTGCAAATGTCTACCGGACAATTAAAAAATGGATGGGCATTTGCTGTACATGTAAATGCACGGCTTTCAAAAGAAGGGTACTACAGTGGTTGTGGTTATGCAGGGTATGGTTATATGTTTAGCGTCGATAAAAAAGTAAACGACCACTGGATTTTGTCTATGTCATTACTTGGCGCGCCAATTAGCGCAGAGCGGCAGGCCCCTGTACTACAAGAATCGTTACAATATTTTGGTGCCCATTACAATCCAAATTGGGGAATGCAAAACGGCGAAAAACGTAACGCTGTAAAAAGCACAACACATTTACCTACTGTCATTTTTTCATCAGATATTTCGCTCCCAAAGGCACAAAAATTAAACATCGCTGTAGGCATAACCATGGGCGTTAAAAGTATTACAGGTCTCGATTGGAATAATGCCGCAGATCCACGACCAGATTATTATAAATACCTCCCAAGTTATTATCAAGATTCTGCGCTGAGGGAACTTATGCATGAGTCCTTACTTGAAAACCCTGGTAAGGGACAAATAGACTGGATGGGTTTGTATACCCTAAATTCACTTTCCAATGAACCAGTCATTATAAGTGGCAACCCAAATTTAATACTTCAAAAAAGAGCGGCCGTTATTGTAGAAAACAGAATGGATAAACAGCAAACAATAGCAGCCTCCATGGTATATCAATCACCTATTGGTAAAGCAGGTTTATTGCATGCGGGTATTAATGCACAATTGGAGCAGCATCATTTTTATAAAAAAGTACATGATTTATTAGGCGCTCATTATTATGTAAACATCAATCAGTTTGCCGAAGATGCTTTGCAAATAAGAACAGATGTAAATCAGTTTGATATCGAAAATCCCAATCAAATTATTTTACAAAACCAAAACTTTGGTTATAATTATAAAGCTCTACTCATGCAAACCGCTGCTTATGTACAGGCTAGTTGGGCGTTTTCACGTTTTGATATTTTTGCAGGAGTTCAGTTTACAGGCAATAGTTTTAAAAGAGTGGGGCTTGTAAAAAACGGACTGTTTCCATTGCAATCTAAAGGAACTTCTTATACCTATCATTTTACAAGTCCAGAAGCAAAGCTGGGCGTTACCTATAAATTAAATGGACGTCATTATTTTAAAATAGAATTTTTATCTGCGTCAAGGGCGCCTCTATTTGACAATGTATTTGTAGCACCCAAAATGCGTTCAACAGTTACAGAAAATATTAGTTCCGAACAAATCAGGTCGGCACTTCTAGGTTATCAGTACCAATCCAATTTTTGCAAAATAGGTTTTCGCGCTTTTTTAATAACGCAACAGGACGCAAGGGATGTGCTTACATTTTACCACGACGGCTACCACAGTTTTGTTAATTATGCGCTCACTGGTATTGATAAAATCATGCAGGGATTAGAAACCAGCATCGATTTTTCATTACAAGAAAACTTGTCACTCCAAATCATTGGCGCTCTGGGTGATTACCGTTTTAATTCCAGACAGCAGCTTGTGGTGAGTTCTGATAATGATGCATCGGTACTTGAAAAAAGTGAAGTGTATGTCAAAAATTTTAAGGTAGCGCGCACGCCGCAAAGGGCCGCTGCTGTTCATATATCATACCGTCCGGGTTCTTTTTTTGCAACCATTAGTGCGCATTATATGGATAAGCGCTGGATGTCGTTTAATCCCATTCGGCGAACCTATGGTGCGCTAGCTTTACTTGACACGATGAGTGTTATGCGCTCGCAAATAACGGAGCAAGCGCAGCTGCCAAGCATGTTTACGCTTGGCGCGTTGCTTGGTCAATCCATTAGGTGGCACAACGTAAAAAATAAAGCACCTAAAAATATTTTATGCATTTTAAGTGTCAATAATATTTTACAAAGCGGCCCTGTATTAGTAGGTGGGTATGAGCAACTTCGCTTTGATGTTACGAGGCTCAATGTCAATAAATTTCCGCCTAAATATTTTTTAGGCTATGGGTTTAATTTTTCTGCCACCATTTCATTTACTTTTTAAAGTACGTATATGTCTATGCACACATCTTATATTGGGTTTAATAATATTTTTATTCGCTGGATTTGTATCTTTTTTTTATGGGGCATATGTTGCAATTGTGATAAGGTTTGGGATGTGCCGCCATTTTATACAGGCCCTGCTTTAAAAGCCAATATGTCTATCAAAGACCTGCTGCGCCTGCATATTCCCAATAACTATGAAAAAATTAGTGCCGATTATATAATAGAAGGAACGGTAACGGCCAACGACAAAACGGATAATTTTTATAAGTCTATTATTATTCAGGATTCAACAGCAGCCGTTACCATTAAACTAGACGGCTATAACTTATTTACAAAATATGCTGTAGGCCAAAAAGTGGGTGTTGCACTGAATGGACTTTGGCTTTCTGATTATGCCGGTATGACACAAATTGGTATTAGTGTAGACAGGTCCGACCCAGCATCGCCCTTTTTACTGGGCATCCCTCAGACCCTCATGAACCGTTATATTGGACTACTGGCAGGGGGTAAATTTATGAAGCCCATACAGGTGTTAGCCACCGGACTTGTTGATAGTTTAAAAGGATGTTTAGTAGCCATTGATCAACTTGAATTTGTGGTATCGGATACGGGCAAACCCTATTCTGACCTTGTCAATCAACTCCCCGCTAGTCATACGCTGCGTACTTGTAGCATTGGAAATTTATATTTACGCACCAGTGGCTTTGCCTCTTTTGGAAATGCGTTAACGCCCAGGGGCAATGGAAGAGCCACCGGTATTTACACTGTTTTTAGAACCCAAAAACAACTTGTTATTCGTGACACTTCCGATTTGCAATTAACCGGACTCCGGTGTAGTGTAACGGGCCCTAAAACTTTATTTTCCGAAGACTTTTCAAATGCGCTTACCGATAGTACTTACAAAGCTGCTGGCTATAAAAACATCGCCGAAATTGGCGGTAAATATTTTACCACTAAAAAAACATCGGGTAACAACTATCTAGAAATATCGGCCTTTGCAGCTAGGCAAAACGCAGTGATATCCTGGCTTATTTTACCACCTATTAACCTCGATCATTCGGCCAACGAAATATTACATTTTGACACCAAAGATGGCTTTGACAACGGGGCAATTTTACAGGCAATGGTGTCTACCAATTATGATGGCGGCAATAATCCGGCTAAGGCAAAATGGACCCTACTGCCAGCAATTATGGCCAAGGGAAGTACGAGTGGCTTTGCACCCCAATGGAAGTTTTCCAATAACCTAGACATGAGTAAATTTAAAGGGAGCGTATACATTGCTTTTAGGTACGAGGGCAACGACCCATCGGCGGTTATTGGCAAGCTCACCACCAGTTTTAGGCTCGATAATATTAC
>CAMAQW010000134.1 GCA_945860335.1 Sediminibacterium ginsengisoli
GTATACGATATAAAAAATGATCAATTTAAAAATTATACGGCAACCTATGTAGTGCTTGCTACTGGCGGTTTAGGGCAGTTATATGCACAAACTACCAATGCCCTGGTTGCCACAGCCGACGGTATATATTTAGCCAATTTATTAGGCGCACAAATTGAAAATTTGAGTTTTGTACAATTTCATCCAACTGGTTTGTATGCTAATGGAGAAGACACTTTTTTAATTTCAGAAGCTTTGAGGGGAGCGGGTGCCATACTTCGTAACCATGCAGGTGTAAATTTTATGCATAAATATCATCCTAGTGGTTCATTGGCTCCAAGAGATATTGTTTCAAGGGCTATTGTTACGGAGATGGAAAATGAAAATGTGGCCTATCAATTTTTAGATGCAACAGCTATTGATAAAAATATCCTTCAAACTCATTTTCCACTTATTTCTGAAACCGTTAAAACACTTACGGGCATAGATATTGCTACTACTTTCATTCCAATTGTACCAACCCAACATTATAGTTGCGGTGGTATTAAAGTGGATGCATTTGGAGAAACGACGGTGCGTAATTTATTTGCTATTGGAGAATGTGCTTCCACAGGGTTACATGGTGCCAATAGGTTAGCGTCTAATTCGTTACTGGAAGGCTTGGCTTTTGCTAAATTTGCTGCACAGCATATTACGCAAAGGACAGATACAATAACTGATGCAATCACTGAGCCAATTACTGATCCAGCGCCGCAAATGCAAGTAACAGCTTTTCATCCTCCAATTTTAGCGATCGATGCAGCTGCCATCAAAGAAGTGGTTAGTAAGTACGCAGGTGTAAAAAAATCTACCAAAGGCTTGCAAACAGGGCTTGGTATGATACAAGAAATGATACATAGTGCTGCTCCCTTAACAACTTTTTCGGTAAAAGACTTTGAAGCGAATTGTACCTCAAATGTGGCACTACTTTTATTTAAAGACGCTGCCGCACAACAAAAAAACCTGGGTGTTTTTTACAACGAATCTATAGCGTAATGCAAATAAATATCATTACCCAAGGTTTGTGCGCTTATAACCGAAAGGTTTTTACTATCTGTTAAATTTTTGTGATCAGTTCCAAAAAACGCGTGCAGGCCACCAGCGTCCAATAGTAATTTTGATCCCATAAAATAGTGAAGTTCATTGGCCCAATTTTGTTCCAATAAAAAGCTACTAAACATAGCACCGGCTTCTACTAAAACGTTATACATTTCCAAGCTCAATAATTTTTTACCAAGCATTTCTAAATTTACCTGTCCCTTACTATTAAAATCAATTTCTACAATACTGGTATGGCTTGGTAATGCTACATTTTTATCTACCGCACTAGGGGCTGTTACAATATAGAGCTGTGTATGGGACCTTTTATAAAAGATAGGATGTCCGTTATTTGTTGCTTGTAGTAATGAGCCTGTTCTGTCAATAATAACAGCATTTATTTCTGCGGCTTCTTTTCCAGCAATCCTGCAATTTAAAGTAGCTTGGTCTTCAATCACTGTTTTAGCAGTACTTACAATAGCATCTACCTGATTTCTAATATGCGCATGAAGGTAGGCTCTACTTTGTTCATTGGTAATCCATTTAGAAGTACCTGCATGGTCTGCAATTTTACCATCGATTGTGGCTGCTATTTTTACAGCAACAAATGGTTTTTGTTTTTTCTGATGGGTAAAAAAAACTTTATTTAATTCAAGGGCTTCTTTTAGTTCAATCAACTGTATGTCTATTCCTTTTTGTTTAAGTAGCTCAAATCCGGATACTTTCGGATTTGGATCTAGTGAGCCAACAAAAACCTTTTTAATACCCGATTGTACAATCAAATCGGTGCAAGGAGGGGTTTTTCCATGGTGAGAGCATGGCTCAAGCGTTACATAGAGGCTACATTTTGTTAGATCCGGCGTGTGTGCTAAGGCTTCCTCAATAGCGTAAACTTCGGCATGTTTGCTGCCCCATATTTTGTGGTAGCCAGTACCAATTACGGCACCCTTTTCATCCACAACAATAGCGCCCACAAAGGGATTGCCCTTGATGTCTTTATGATTGGCTTTTTGGGCTAAACTTAATGCGAATAATACGTATTCTTCTGGTGTCATCGCTTATCTTTGCACCTCAAAATTAAAGAAATCAGTCCATGTTTACCGGAATTGTTGAATCGGCTATTATCTCAAGCATTGATGTTCAAGAAACAGGCTGGAAACTTGATGTTACCAGTGCTTCTGTGGCTGCCCGTGTTAAACTAGGAGATAGTGTTGCCATTGACGGCGCCTGCTTATCGGTAATTGCTATTAACAATGATACGATGTCATTTTTTGTATCTACAGAGTCTATTTCTAAAACAATTATCAAGTATTATGTAGCTGGCAGTAAGGTTAATATTGAGCTGCCTTTACAACCCACTAGTTTTTTGGGTGGGCATTATGTGCTAGGTCATGTAGATGATACGGCACTCGTACAAAATATTGTAGTGTCTGATACTGCATGGTTTGTAACCATTGCTTTTGAGCCTTCTTTTTCTAAATATGCGGTGTATAAGGGTTCTGTTACCATTAACGGTGTTAGCTTAACAGTCAACAAAACAGAAGGCAATTTGTTAGAACTATGTATTATACCTATCACACTTGAAAAAACCAATATGAGTGTATTAAAAATTGGCGATAGGGTAAATATTGAATTTGACATTTTAGCTAAATACACCGAAAAGTTGTTATCAAAATAAGTATGAATCATTCTTTTAGTTCTATAGATATTGCTTTAACTCATTTTACAAATGGAGGACTACTTGTTGTGGTAGATGATGAAAGTAGAGAAAATGAGGGCGATATTGTTTTTAGTGCGGCTGCTTCTACACCTGCTAAAGTAAATTTTTGTGCCAAAGAAGCGAGGGGTCTTATATGTATTGCTATCTCAAAAAACATTGCCCAAAAAATAGATATACATCCGGTACCTAGTAATGCAAAAGATGCTTTTAGCACTGCGTTTCATGATTCTATAGATGCTACTTCTGAATTTGGTATTACTACCGGAATTTCGGCTAAAGAAAGGTCTATTACTGCTGCGTTAATTGCGAGTGATGATAGTAAGCCAGAGAATTTTATTAAACCCGGTCATTTATTTCCGGTGGTTGCCAAAGATGGCGGCGTTTTAATAAGACCTGGACATACCGAGGCCGGGGTTGATTTATGTTTGTTAACGAATCAACCAGGGGCTGCTGTTATTTGCGAGATTATGGATACAGATGGTAATATGATGCGCCGTGATGGACTCTTTGAATTTGCGCGCCATCATCAACTTCCTATTATTACCATTCAGCAACTTATTGATCACCGAAAAAAGATACAATAACATGGAACTTATTTCGGAAGCGCAACTCCCTACAAAATTTGGAAATTTTACCATCAAAGTTTTTAAAAATCCTATTAGTTTGGTAGAACATTTTGTGCTGCAAAATAGTGAAAAAGAAACGGTAACACCCATGGTGCGAATACATTCCGAATGTGCCACCGGTGATATTTTTGGAAGCTTACGTTGCGATTGTCAAGACCAACTACATCAGGCGCTTGAACTTATTGCAGCCAATAAAAACGGGGCCGTTATTTATTTAAAAAATCAAGAAGGAAGGGGTATTGGCATCTCTAATAAAATTAAAGCGTATCATTTACAAGAGCAGGGTTTAAATACCTATGAGGCTAATGAAGCTTTAGGGCTTCCGGTAGATGATAGAAATTATGATGACGCCATTGCTATTTTAAAAATGCTTGGTTACACATCAATTACACTTATTACCAATAATCCATTAAAGGAAGCTGCTGTGAAAGCTGCAGGCATTACATTTACAACGCATCATGTAAATTCTGCTACCAATGAGCACAATAAGGCTTATTTAGATGCTAAAATAAATATTGGACAACACCACATTAAATTATAAATCATGATTGCAGTAGTTCAAGCGACTTTTAATATAGAAATAACGGATTTATTGACGCAGGGTTGTGTAAACCAACTCAATGCTACGCAAACGCCGTATGTACTTTTACAATGCCCAGGTGCTGTTGAGCTTGTTGGTTATTCAAAAAAATTAATGGACACCAAAAAGTATGATGCCATTATTGTGATTGGTGCTGTTATTAAAGGTGATACGGATCATTACGAATATGTTTGCCAGTATGTTACAGAAGGCATGGCTATACTATCTACCCAGGCTGTTATCCCACTTATTTTTGGGGTATTAACTACGCAAACCGAAGAGCTCGCTTATGAGCGCGCTGCCCTTGATAAAATGAATAAGGGTAAGGATTTTGCTGATACGGCTGTGTTTATGATAGATGCTTACGCTAAGGCGTAACAATTTCTTTACATTAAGATAATATGGGTTTAAGCATTTAGTAGGACAAAAACTGCAGTTTTACCACTACTAAAATACCTTATATGTATATTGTACTTGATCAGCAAAACAATCCTATTGCATTACTAGAAAACATGATGATCCTCGACTACAATGACAAATCTGTTATTGGTATTATTATTGGTGATTGTTTTTTTGGTAAAAAAAACCATGTGATTGGTAAAATATTTAATGATCATGCTTATTTGGTAACTGGTGAAATTATAGGGTCTGTTACGCGTAACCAAAATTATGTGAGTACTGCCCCAACAAAAGAACAAGTAGCTGCTGCTTGGGATATTTTAGCTGGTATTAGCAAACATACTTCTGACTGGATCACCGAAAAAAATAAATGGGCCAGTATATCATTTAAAGAATCACTATCTTAGGTATCTCTAAAGTTTTTCTATGTTTCGGATTATTCTAGTGCTTTTGTGTTCACTACAATTAGCTACTGCTCAAAATAAAAAGGTTTTATTTATTATAGCGGATGGTATACCAGCTTCTGAATTAGAAAAAGCAAACAAGCCAGCATTTGACGCCATTATTAATAAGGGGGCTTATTTACCTTGTTATGTAGGTGGAGAAAAAGGTGGACTTACTCAGTCGCCCACTATTTCTGCGGTTGGCTACAATTCACTACTTACGGGCACTTGGACCAATAAACATGGTGTTGTTGATAATGCTATCAAAGATCCCAATTATAATTATCCAACTATTTTTAAAGTATTTAAAGAAGCCTATCCCAATAAAAAAATTGG
>CAMAQW010000135.1 GCA_945860335.1 Sediminibacterium ginsengisoli
GAAGTGGTGGTGATTGGATACCAAACCGTAAAGCGCAAAAACGTATTAGCTTCTATCGCTAGTGTTAGTGCAAAAGATCTAAAAGATATTCCAGTTAACTCTGCTGCCGAAGCCTTAAATGGTCGTTTAGCAGGTGTTACGGCTTCAACTGCCGAAGGTTCTCCAGATGCTGATGTTAGAGTTAGAGTAAGAGGTGGTATGTCAATTACTGGTGACAACTCTCCTTTATATATTGTGGATGGTGTTCAGGTAGAAAACGGATTATCAGCTATTGCACCACAAAATATTCAAACCATCGACGTTTTAAAAGACGCTGCTGCTACTGCCATTTATGGTGCTCGTGGTGCCAATGGTGTAATTGTTATTACAACCAAGCGTGGTAAGCCTGGTAAACTGCAAGTAAGTTACAATGGCTTTGTTGGCGTAAAGCAACTCGCAAGAAAGTTAGGTGTTTTAACGCCTGCCGATTATGTGTTGTATCAATCAGAAAGATCTAGAGGATCAAGTACCGATAGCTTAAATTTTGTCAAAAACTTTGGCACTACTTGGGATACCTTAAAAAATTACAACAATGTGGGTGTTGTTGATTGGCAAGACGAAGTAATGGGTCGCACTGGTGTAGCACAAACACATAATATTACTGCCTCTGGTGGTGTAAATAAACTAACCTATAATTTTGGGTATACTCGAAATGATGATAAAGCGGTTATTAGAAATTCTACTTACAAAAGAGACTTATTAAATTTAAGTGCTGATTATAAATTTAGTAATAAATTAAAAGTTGCCTTAACAACCCGTTACACACAAACCGAAGTAAATGGCGCTGGTGTATCTTCTGAACAAGGCTCTTCTTTTTCTAGACTTCGTAATGCTGTAAAGTACAGACCTTTCTTATCTAGCAATCAAGATTTAGATGATCCAGATCCTTTAGCGGATCCAAACGTTGGTAACGGTCTTAACTTGATCAACCCAATTACACTTGCTGATGCTGAATATAGAAGAAAGTCAACAACTGTTGGAAACATTGCTTTAAGTGTAACCTACAATATTGCTAAAAATTTAACTTTCAAATCTACTGTAGGTGTAGATCAGTTTAAATTAGTGGATAGACAGTTTAGTGATTCTATCACACCATATTCTGTTATATCAGGTTCAAGAAAGCCAATTGCGCAGCTTGATACTGCTATTCGTAAAACAATTACAAATTCTAACGTATTAACCTATTCGATTAATAAGTATAAAGGCAAACATGATTTTGACTTTTTAATTGGGCAAGAAACCTACGATTATAGAACAGAGTCATATACGCAACTTGTTAGAGGGTTTGCAAATTTCACAACACCTGATAATGCGTTTGGTAATTTAGGTAGCGGACTTTCATTTACTGGATATCCTCGTGTTAACAAAACGAGATATACCAATATGTCATTTTTTAGCAGAATTAATTATGCTTTTCAAAATAAATATTACGTAACACTTAATGCAAGAGCAGATGGCGCTTCAAAATTTGCGCCAGGTAAGCAGTGGGGTGTTTTCCCTTCAGGATCTGTTGCATGGAGAGCAAAAAATGAGAAATTTTTAAAAGATAACTCATTTATTTCTGATCTTAAATTTAGAGCGGGATATGGTAATGTAGGTAATAACCGTATCAACGACTATTTGTTTTTAACAACATTTAGAAATGATGGTGGTTTGTACTACGGTATCAATAATCAAGCCATCAATGCTTATTACTCTGCGGGTCTTGTAAATGAGGCGCTTCAATGGGAGTCAAACGAGAGTAAGAATTTTGGTATGGACCTAAGTGTTTTAAGAGACCGTATTACTTTGTCTGTGGATGTTTACAACAACCAAGCAAAAAATTTATTATTAAATGTGCCAATTGCATCTACCTATGGTTATAGTTCGCAATTACAAAACATTGGTAAAACATCTAACAAAGGTGTAGAAGTTCAATTGGGTGCATTAATTACAAAGAAAAAAGATTTCACTTGGAATGCTAATTTCAACATTTCATTCAATACCAACCGTGTTGAGGCGCTTGGTCAAAACCAAAAATTATTTTTTCCAGCTGCTAGCTGGGGTGTATCTGGTCAACCCACCGATTATATCGTAAGAATTGGGGATCCAGTGGGCGCCATGTGGGGTCTTGTGAATGACGGGTTTTATACTTTAAATGATTTCGAATACAATACAGCAACTGGCGTTTATACGCTAAGACCCGGTGCAGTTAATGCCTCTGGCGTTATTGGTACTGTTCAGCCAGGTTCTATTAAATTCAAAGACTTGGATGGCGATGGTGTCATCAATATGGATAAGGATAGAACCATTATTGGTAATCCAACGCCTAAGTTTACGGGTGGTTTAGCACAACAGTTTACGTATAAAAGCTGGGACATGAGCTTGTTCTTAAACTTTAGCTATGGCAATGATATTTACAATGCCAATAAAGTTGAGTTCACCAATGGTTACACGGGTAATTCAAATATGCTAGACATTATGGCCAATCGTTGGAAAGTAGTAACACCACAAGGTAAAACTGCTCAGTGGGTAACTTCTACTGGTCAGGTTATGGGTATTGCGCCTGGTGAGCTGCAGGCATTAAATAAAAATGCAACTATTTGGCAGCCTATTAAATCGGCGGGTGCATTTTTCCCAAGTTCATGGGCTATCGAAGATGGATCATTTTTACGTGTAAACAACTTAACAGTTGGGTACAGCTTGCCAGTTGACAAATTAATTAAAATGAAAATTTCTAAATTAAGATTTTATTTCACGGCAAACAATTTAGCTGTATTTACAAAGTATACTGGATATGATCCGGAGGTTAGTGTACGTAATAGTCCACTCACACCTGGTCTAGATTATTCTGCGTATCCAAAAAGTCGCAGTTTCATTTTCGGAGTAAATGCTAACTTTTAATTTTATAACGCTACATATATGAAAACGAAAAATTTATATAAATTAACGCTATCCGTTGCAGCAATTGTATTGTTGTCTTTTAATAGTTGCAATAAATTTTTAGATCAAAAACCTATTACAGATGTAAGTACCGAAGTGGTATTTAGTGATGTTCCTAGTGCACTTAAGGCACTAGCTGGTGTATATAGCAGAATGGTAGGGGATGCAGGATATGGTATCCGTGTAAGTCTTTATTATCCGCTTGATACAGATGAGGTGCAAGGTCCAACAGGCGCATCAGACAATGATCGTAGAGATATTGCACGTTATGCAGCAACACCTGGTAATGCTCAAATTACCAATCCATTTAACCAAATGTTTGCTGGTATTGAATATGCAAATATTTGTATCGCTAATATTCCTAAAATGGCGATGTATGCAAATGGAACAGATCAAGAAAAAAAGAAGCTACAAAGAATGTATGGAGAGGCCCTAACACTAAGAGCACAGTTTTACACAGAAGCTATCAGAAACTGGGGCGATTTACCAGCGAATTTTGCACCAGCATCTACTTTGGCGACTAGTAATCCTTTTCCTACCAGAACAAACAGAGATACTATTTATGATCGTTTGTTAGAGGATTTAAAATTGGCTGCTACACTTGTTCCTTGGAGAAATGAATTGTCTGCAATTGGAGATGCTGCCGATGAAAGAATTACAAAAGGAACCGTTAAGGGACTTCGTGCAAGAGTTGCATTATACAGAGGTGGATTTTCACTTCGTCAAGATGGAGTTGTAAAACGCTCAACCAATTATTTAAAATACTATCAAATTGCTAGAGACGAAGCTGCCGAAGTGATGGCTTCCAATCAGCACAGTTTAAATCCAAGCTTTAGGGCATTATGGAAAGATCAAGTAAATGCAAGAGCAGTAGCGGATCCTAATGGTGAACTCATGTTCCAAGCTAGTGGTATTGGCGGTGTTGGCGCAGGCGATACAAAACTTGCTTACTACAATGGTCCTACTGTAAATGGACTTGGTAACAAAAGTGTAAATATTTTACCTACTTATTTTTATGCGTTTGACTCTACCGATTTAAGACGTGATGTTACTTGTGCCATTTATAATGTTGCTGCCGATGGAAGCGCAAAAATTGGCCAAGCTATTACTGCTATTTGTGATGGTAAATACCGTAGAGATTGGATTTCAAACCCAACGGTTTCTCCAACAAATGCAATCCAATACTTTAGTTTGAAATGGCAAATACTTCGTTACTCAGATGTAATGCTCATGTTTGCAGAAGCAGAAAACGAATTAAATGGACCTACTGCTGCTGCATATAATGCTGTAAATCAAGTAAGAAGAAGAGGTTTCGGACAATCTTTAACTACTGCAAATGCTGCAGTAGATTTACCTGCTGGTTTATCTAAGGCGGCTTTTTTTACAGCACTTGTTAAGGAACGTTCTTTAGAATTAGGTGGTGAAGGTGTTCGTAAATATGATTTAATTAGATGGAATTTACTTGCATCTACTATCAATGATACAAAAGCAGCGTTATTGGCTATGTCAAATTTAGCTGCACCTTATAATACATTACCTACTGCAATGTATTTTAGAACGGGAAGTACGAGTGATGATAATAGATTTGGTCCAACAGGTCTTTGGGCTAATTCGTTTTACAGAGCTGCGCCTACTGCCACTCCAGCAGGTACAACACGTGTAGTTTGGTTAAGTGCTGCCATTAACACTACAGCACTTGCAAGATTTGCTACTGGATTTGTAACAGGCAAATCAGAATTATTACCCATACCCCAACCTGCAAGAGATGCTAACCGCAATCTCACGCAGAACCCTGGTTATTAATATTTGATACCTTAGTAATTAAAAAGGCTACTCACGAGAGTAGCCTTTTTTGTTGGCAAATAGATTTCTAATGCTTAATTTCAGTCACATAATAAATCAGTATTCAATGAAAAAGTGTCTCGTTTTATGTTTCGTACTAATGATTGCTAATGCAGGCTTTTCTCAATCAAAAGAGTATACGCGCGTAGCTGAGGCAGTTGAAAAGCTTAAACTTGCCATGATAAGTGGGGTAAGAGAGGAGTTGGAATCTATTGTGGATGATAGTTTAAGTTATGGTCATTCTGGTGGAGCAGTAGAAGGGAAAGCTGAGTTTGTAGAAAAAATTGCTTCTGGTAAATCAGA
>CAMAQW010000136.1 GCA_945860335.1 Sediminibacterium ginsengisoli
TAATTTTTTCTATATCCGAGTAGTCGTTTTGCTTGAATTTAAAAGACTGTAAGTGCGTATTAAATATTCGGATGGTATCGTTGCCTTTTAAAATATCAACATAAATAAGACTCTCTGCTACTGGAAACTTAATTTTTCCAGAATCAATAATTTGATATTTAGAAAAAATAATACACCCTGATTGATAGGCACGATCATTTCTGGTATAATCTTTAGAAAAATAAAAATACTTATAGCGCTTTTTAAATAGTGCGATATTATTTGTTTGTGCGCCGCCCAGTTCAGAACTATTAAATTCTTGCAAACAAATAACATCAGGTTCTAAAAGTAAAATGCTAGAAGCAATATCTTTACGAATTTGCTTTTTAAGAAGTGGCTTTTTTGAAAGCCCATTAAAACTTTGAATATTCCAATCGATAATTCGGATATGATTTTCTCTTTTTCGATCAGACAACATGGGCCCCGGTTTTACAGCAGCAATAACACCAATTTGCTGCCATCCAATAGAAAGTACTACGATAGAAATGAGTGATAGCTTGGGTTTAACGATAAGCCAAAAAATAACAAAGAAAAATAAAATAATGATGGCGTAGGGTACCGCTAGTCCTGTAAAACCTAGAATCCACCATGTACTAGTTGGTGCAAAAGGCGTTAAACAAGCCAGCAAAAAAATAACAGCAACAAATAAATTGATGAAAAGAATAACTGTTTTAGTTGCCCGCCTAATAAAACTTCCCGCCATGTATTAAAAATAAGAATTAATGGCGGGAACAAAAAATTAATCCTGACTTGTAGATTTTAAAAATGCCTTTTCACTTTCAGATAAATTATCATACCCTACGATATTCATTTTATCTAAAATTGCATTGAGCCTCGTTTCTGTAGAATCATAACCCCTGGTATCGGCTTTTACAATACGCGTATTTTTTGGGGATAGTAAATTATTGCCCCAATGGTAAAAGCGAATCATCCAATCACCAGCATTGTTCCCGTTTTGTAAAAGTTTTATATAACCAAAACCCACGAGGCCAGCGAATAGGTGCGATACAAGAATGGATGGTACAACAAGTGCAGTTGAAAAATCCAACACTAAAAAAATAAGGGTCAATACCCATAACGGAATGCCTCCATTTACAAGTGGGAACAACCGGTACTTAGGGGCCAATACGGTGGTAGCAACAGCAATACCTACGATACTAGCGCCGGCGCCCATAACAGGACCCGCCGCATTTACAGCACCAGGCATCAGTGCATTGGCAGCTAAAAAACCAACCGCGCCAATGGCTCCTGCATAGATATAAACAGGAACAATATGTTTATTGCCAGATAAATCTTGAAAAATGTAACCAAAACTCCAAAGCCATAACATGCTACTAACCAGCTGCCAAAATTGATATTGGCTAAAAAAGTGAACGATAAAAGTCCAAGGCTTATAAAAAACACCCACAAAACTACTTGGCATCCTAAACCAATCCACAATTTGACGCTCAAAAAGTTCTAGTGGGGTATCCGTTAAATAATACACTGTTTTTAAAAAACTGATCAATACAAAAATGATCATGTTTACTGCAAATAAAAAAACGAGCGCATTGCTGTCTTCTCCTAAAAGCATTTTTCTATTTGACATAAAACGTTGTTGAGGCATAAATTGGTTATATACTAGTAAAACGTTTTTTTATTGGTTTTGTTCCAGGTAATAACAATAATTAATCCTACGAGTGCGCCACCCACGTGGGCCCATCTGGCAACATTATCGCCAGCTGCATTTTGAACGGCACTATAAATTTCAAAAGCGAAATAAATAAGACCTACCCACTTTGCTTTAACGGGTACAAAAAAGTATAAATAGATATAGGTATTAGGGAATAAATAAACAAAGGCAGCGAGTATACCAAATACTGCACCGCTCGCACCAAGAGTAGCAGTATTGATAATTTGATTGTACTTGAAAGCCACTGCTTCATTGATAAGCCCTAGTTTTTCTCTAGTTTGAAATTCCTCAATGAGTGGCGTTAATTCATAATTTAAAAATAACAAATGAATGAGTGCTGCGCCAAGTCCACAAACCAAATAAAAAGTTAGAAAACGAGCAGATCCCCATAAATTTTCTAATACCGATCCAAACATCCAGAGCGCAAACATATTACCCAAAATATGATAGAAGTCGCCGTGCATGAACAAGTGCGTTACCAACTGCCATGGCTTAAACAAATCACTTTGCCATGCATGAAGTGCAAACAAATCCTCTAAGCTAAAACTTGCAGTAGGTGATTCTGGAAAAGTAATTTGTGCTAAATAAAATAACCCATTAATGATTAAAAGATTTTTAATGATTACGGGTAAAATTTCAAATCGGCCGGGTCTAAACTCTGTCATACAAATATATTAACGAGGTGATCTTATGATGGATTCAAAGACTTTATTTTTAACTGCACTACATTTTCGATATGCAAGGTATGCGGAAACATGTCTACGGGCTGAATTTTAGTGACCTCGTATTTTTCATCTAAAAGGGCTAAATCTCTAGCTTGTGTAGCAGGGTTACAGCTTACGTATACAATGGTTGGCGCTGCTATTTCTAATAATTTTTTAACGAGTTTATCATGCATGCCTGCTCTTGGTGGATCAGTAATAATCACGTCAGGCTTGCCATGCGTCGCAAAAAAAGTGTCGTCTACAATATCGATTACATCACCCGCAAAAAATGCAGTATGCTGCAAATTGTTAAGTGCCGCATTAATTTTTGCATCTTCAATGGCATCAGCTACTACTTCTACACCCACCACTTTTTTAGCGCCTTCACTTAAAAAAATACCAATACTTCCAGTACCACAATAAAGGTCATACACCACTTGCGAACCATCTAATTCAGCAAATTCACGTGTTACTTGATATAATTTTTCGGCCTGCTTTGTATTGGTTTGAAAAAATGATTTAGGACTTATTTTAAACGAAAATTTTTCTAGTTTTTCGGTAATGCTTCCATTACCAAAATATGTTATTGGATCCAGGTCATACAAACTATCATTTCGTTTTGTGTTGATCGTATAAAGTAGTGTTGTAATTGCTGGGAACGATTCTAATAACCTATCAAGTAATGCAAGGCGGTGTGGTTCGTCTTCGTAACCAAATACAACATTAATCATGAGTTCACCTGTTGTGGTGTTGCGCACAAACATATTACGCAACCATCCCGTATGCTGCTTTACATCGTAATATGGAAGGTTATGATCAAGCGCATACTTAGCCACCATTTTACGAATCAGGTTGGTTGGCTCTTCTTGCAAATGACATGTATCTACTTCTACTACTTTGTCAAAAAATCCACGCACATGAAAACCAGCAGCGCCAGGCTGGTTGGAAAAATCGGCACCTGCGGCTTTTAAGGCTCTAAATTCTTCGGAAGGAATATATTTTTTTGTAGCAAACGTATATTCCATTTTGTTGCGGTAGAGCTCCGTTTGACTAGCGCCAATAATGGGCTGGATCTCCGGTAACTGTATGCGGCCAATTCTGGTTAAGTTATCCGTTACTTGTTGTTGCTTATACACGAGTTGTTTTGCGTAAGGAAGCATTTGCCACTGACATCCACCGCATACACCAAAATGCGCACAAAATGGTTGGACCCGGTCTTCAGAATAGGACCTATAAGCCACTACAAAGCCTTCTGCCCAGTCGGTTTTATTTTTTTTGAGTTGCACATCTACAACATCGCCAGGTACAGCGCCTTCAATAAATACCACTTTGCCATCTACACGGGCCAACGCCTTACCCTCGGCAGCATAATTTTCTACCAATACCTGTTCTAAGATGGGTTGTTTCTTTTGTTTTCTCACTGCATGCAAATATAAGACGCTTTGAGAGGCGGCATGATCTAAATACCTAAATTTGCATAGAATTTAATAGTATGAAGAACTTTTTTGCAAAATCTTGTTTAGCCCTAATTACAATGCTTTGTTTGAGCAGCACCCTTGACGCACAAACTAAACCTGCTGGAAGGCGCATTTCTATCAAGTTAAAGCCGCTTACGAATTGTAAAGTTTACATAGGGAGTTATTATGGTAAAAGTTTAGTCCTTGTAGACTCTACTATGTTAGACGCCACCGGACAAGGCGTATTTAAAGGGGATACTAAATTAACGAGTGGGGTATACTTTGTAGTGACACCACAAATCACCAAACAGTTTGAATTTTTGATGGATGATATCCAGCATTTTAATATTGAAGGAGATACGACCATTAAAGAAAAAGCAACCATTACCGGTTCACAAGACAACGATTTATTTAAAGCCTACATTGGTTTTTCTTCAGAAAAAGGACAACAATTACAAAACATTAGAAACGAATATAATGCTGCTACAACAAAACCCGATTCTACCCGCTTAGCAGATGAATACGGTAAAGTAGATAAACTCGTAGAAAACTATCGAAACGACATCGTAAAAAAATATCCTGGATCTTTGTTATCGATGCTGTTTAGTGCTATGAAACGCCCTGTAGCCCCTGCTGTACCTATTGTTAACGGAAAACCGGATTCGTTGGCCCCCTACCGTTTTGTAAAAAATCATTTTTGGGATGATGTACTTTTTAATGATGACAGACTTTTAAGAACGCCCTTTTTTGAAGCCAAATTAGACGAGTATTTTAAGTACTATGTTGCTGCTGATCCAGACTCTTTAATTGAAGAAGTAAAGTACATGTTACTGATGGCTAAAACAGGAAAAGAAATTTATCCCTACCTACTTACCAAGTTTACCAATAAATATATGGCGCCCGAATTTATGGGTCAAGACAAAGTGTTTGTGTATTTGTTTGAAAACTTTTATGCCAAAGGAGATACCGTTATTTTAAATCCTGCTTCCCGAAAAACGGTGACTGAAAGAGCCTACAGTTTAATGGCCAATCAACTCGGATTACCTGCGCCAACACTAGATTTGGTGGATTCCCTCGGTAAAGCCGTTTCGCTCTATAAAAAGAATCTAGTCTTGGAAGTTCTTCTTTACAATGCCCGCAATTTGGATCGTAAAATACCCCCATGGTATAGGTAGAAGGTATCTTATAAAGCGAAACGGGTTTGCCGAGCGAATCCACCAAATCTAGTG
>CAMAQW010000137.1 GCA_945860335.1 Sediminibacterium ginsengisoli
CAATAAACGCTTTTAGTTCAGTTTTACTTTTTAGGGTAAGCGCGGAGTCGGCCTTTTGGAAATTTACTTTTTGCATGTGTGCAAGTTAAGTTTAACTCCAAATTTCGTAACATTTTCTTTGCTGTGGGCGGTACCTTTGCAAGAAGCGCAACAAACTCAAAAGTGTATGAAAAAATTATCGGAATTAGAAGCGGGAGAGGCTGGGATCATTCACTCATTTGAGAAAGATGAACTTTATATCAAATTATTGGAAATGGGCTGCGTACCTGGTGAGCCGGTTAAAGTGGTTCAAGTGGCGCCCCTAGGTGATCCAATTTCTATTGAAGTATCTGGATATCATTTAAGTTTACGCTTAAGCGAAGCAGATAGTATTATTGTGAGCCAGGCAATAAATAATTTATAAAACACTGATTATCAATTAATTAGATGAAGATAGGCCTGTATTTTGGTTCGTTTAATCCGGTTCATCACGGTCATTTAATGATCGCGAGCCATGTGGTGAATAGAACGGATGTGCAACAGGTTTGGTTTGTAGTTTCTCCGCAAAATCCATTTAAACAGGCTGGTTCATTATTAAATGAATATGATAGGCTACACCTTGTAAACCTCGCTATAGAAAACGACGAGGCAAGGCTTAGGGCTTCCGATGTTGAATTTAAATTACCGCGCCCATCCTATACCATCGATACACTTATCTATTTAGAAGAAAAATATCCGCAGCATGAATTTGCAATCATTATGGGAAGCGATGGTTTTGTAAATATTTCTCGTTGGAAAAACGCTGACCTGCTTTTGAAGAAATATCCTTTTTATGTGTACCTGCGACCTGGATTTGAAACGGTTGATACACTTGGCGCAAATGTTATAATATTAAATGCACCACTATTAAATATTTCTGCAACAGGTATTAGAGATAGTATTAAAGACCAAAAAACAATACGTTATTTGGTTCCCGAAAACGTTAGAAAGGAAATTGAAGACCATCATTATTACAAATAAAAAAGCCCCAGAACCTAATAAGGCCGGGGCTTTTAGCTAAATACGATTTTCTATTAATAGAAAGTAGAGCGGTTGTCTGTAATTTTTGCAGACTTCTTGATCGCTTCAAAGCCTCTATATATATTTGATTGAACTGCTTGTAGTAAAGCAGATGTAATTGCAGCAGGATCTTGCATGGTTGCAGCAGCGCTAATCGCTTCAGGTCTAACAGCAAATACACCAGCAGCACCTTCAATGGCGGCAGTGTTTTTTCCAATGAGTGATTTATTAAATGCAGCTCCAACAACTTTTGGTTCTGCACCTAAACCCGGTACAAATGGAGATGCAAAACTTAAACTATCTACACGCTGAGCTGGGAAACCCGAACTCTTTACAAAATCTTCAAGCGTAGAACCCTTAAATTTAGATGCAATAATTTGCTTTGCTTTTAATTCATTTCTAACAAGACCTTCTACAAGTGGCTTTGCTTCTGCGACACCCATGGTTCCTTTTTCGCCAATTGAAGTGATCATAGCTACAATATAAGCATCTCCAATTTCTGTTGGTTCAGAAACGGCACCCACTTTATTGTCATATACCCAACGCACCGTTTCTCTACTTTTTCCAAGTCCCGTAATAGTGAAATCATTTTTCTTGATATCTACACCATTTAAAATTTGTAGATTATTTTTTAAAGCGTTTTGCTCAAAATCTTTTTTAGACTTTGCATTAGCAACAAAAGATGCAGCAGCAGTAGAAGCAGCCGTTACGGTTTCATTACTAGCAACAAGTGCTTTAGATAAGTATGCGATTTTGTATGCCGGCGCAAAATTTTTCTGATCTAATACTTCGGTATAATGATACCCGAATTCAGATTTTACAACGTCTTTAGTACCCTTTGGTTTATCAAAAGAAAAATCATTGAATGCACCCACCATTTGACCTTGTGCAAAATAATCATAAACACCACCCTTTTCTTTACTACCCGCATCATCAGAATACTTTTGAACAAGCGCATTAAAATCTGCACCAGCAGCAACAGCATATTTAATAGAATCAACTAATTTTTTAGCAACGCTATCTGGTCTAATTTGTTGACCAGAACGTGGATCAACGGTACCAATTAAAATGTGACGCACTTTTGAACTATCTGGCCAGTTTTTAATACCCACCATTTTAGCTAATACATAAGCATTACCATCTACATAAGGACCGTAAACAGTACCAGTAGGAATCTTAACGAGCGTATCTTTATTCGCTTGTTGCATTCTGTTTTTACTGAAATATCCATCATAATAAGGTAAATCGCTACCTACTCTATTTAAAAAAGCACCATTATCAGTAGCTGAAGCAAAGTCTTGTTTTTGTGCCAATACTTCATTTAAAACAGTTGCGCTATCTGAGCTACTTGGAATCGCACTAAAAGAAACATAAGCGATTGATCTGGTTTCTTCTTCTTTTTTGTATGCAGAAGCGTGCGCTTTAACATAAGCAGCGATATCATTATCAGTAACCTTAATAGTACTATCAGCAATACTTGCATATGGAACAAATACTACAGATGCACTTGCTATTTGATTATTATCAGCAGCTTGTTTTTCAACCATCCACTTTGGAACGTATGCAGATTTTTGAAGTAATACACTATACTTGTTACGGAGTGCTTGTTCTAAAATAGGTTGAATATAAACCTGGTTGATCATTTTAATTTGATCCGCGTTTTTGCTTTTTTTAATTTGAGCAAATGCTTTTTTAGCATCTTCCACTTTAAATAAACCAGTTGCAGGATCTGTAAACTCTTGTTTTAAAGGAGAGTTTTCAGAAAATAAAATATCACTTAATTCTTTAGCTGTTACTTGTAAACCAAGTTTAGCACATTCCGCTTCAATTAATAAACGGTCTACTTCTTGATTCCATAAAGAACCAATGAGTTGATCTCTTTGTGCACCTTGGCTAGCATACATTTTTTCTTGCATGGCTAACTTTTCTTCAAAAGCCGCTCTTTCTAATTTTTGGCCATTCACTTGTCCAATTGTACTTGTGTTAGAAAAAGCGCTTCCGCCTCTACCAACACCATCTTGTAATATAAAAGCAATTAAGGCTACAGCGATAATACTAAAGATGATCCAAGTTCCTCGATCACGAATACTTTGAATAACAGACATAAAAACGAATTATAATAAATAAAATGACCGGCAAATTACCGGAGGGCAAAAATAAGGTATTGCGGGCTTATTTCTATCCACAAACTAGGGGTTAATAAGTAGTATTTTAGGTGGAAAACTGCCATTTTTTAAAATTTTAATGTGGATAGAACTAGAATAAGTAAGAGTGTAAAAGGAGATATTAGGTTAATAGGCTAAAATAAACCCATTTTACACCCAGTTAATTAACAGTTTACAAAAGGTGGATACTAAAAATTTTATCATATAATAACCTTTTTGAAAAAACTACAAAATGGTTAATAAACGAATGACGTAACATTAGAAAATGTTTATAAAAGGGTGGATTAAAGTGTATAACCCGTTAACACTAAAAATATAAGAATGTGTATAAGAAGGTTATTAAGATATTAACACCCGTAATAGTAATAGTTTATTTAAATAAAAAAGTATTAAATCTATTATTACCGTAATTATTAACACACATTTTTTAAATAAAAATTAGATTCAAAAAAATCAATTGCTTCTTGTAATTTCAATCTTATGAAAATATTAAAATTTGTATTTGCCTTTTTAATCCTGTCTTACACAGCAAAAGCGCAACCTACTCAAAAACCTCCATTGCATGGAAAAAATTGGATGGCCATTACTGGTAAACCACTCGCTGCAACAGCTGGTTCTATTATTTTTAACAAAGGCGGAAACGCTGTAGATGCTGCCTGTGCAATGTTAGCAGCCACATGTACGATGTGGGATGTGTTAAGTTGGGGTGGTGAAACACAGGCGTTAATTTACAATCCTAAAACAAAACAAGTTATTGCGTTATCTGCCATGGGCGTGGCTCCTACGGGTGCAACACCAGAATTTTTTAAAAATAAAGGGATGAATTATCCGCCCGAATATGGTCCATTAGCAGCAACAACACCCGGTACTCCTGGTGGACTTTGTATGATGCTTGCTGAGTATGGAACTATGCGTTTGGAAGAAGTTTTAAAACCAGCGATGCAACTTGCTGCAGGTTATCCAATTGATGCACAAACAGCAAATAGTATTGAACGTGGTAAGCAAAGAATTAAAGATTGGCCTTATAGTAAAAAAGTTTTATTACCACACTTTGGAGAAAAAAGAGAAGCACCTGAAGCGGGAGAAATTTTTATTCAAAAAGATTTACTAGCTACTTTACAAAAATTAGTAGACGCAGAAAAACAAGCACTTAAAAAAGGTAAATCTAGAAAGGAAGCGATTTATGCTGCATACGACCGTTTTTATAAAGGTGATATTGCCGAGGAATTTGTTCGTGGTTCACAGGAGCAAGGTGGTTTAATTACACTTCAAGATTTAGCCAATTGGAAACCTATCATCGAAACACCTTTACAAATTAATTATAAAGGCATTGATGTTTATAAGCTACAGTCTTGGACACAAGGTCCTAGTATGTTACAGGCTTTAAATATTTTAGAAAATTATGACTTAAAATCGATGGGTTATAACTCACCAGCCTATATCCATTCGGTGTATCAGGCTATGAATTTAAGTTTTGCAGACCGCGATTTTTACTATGGTGACCCCTTATTTTCTAAACAGATACCTATAAAAGGCTTACTCAGTAAGGATTACGCTAGAAAAAGGGCTTCAGAAATACCCGTTGGTTTTAATAATCCAAACACAGCACCTGGAGATCCTTATCCTTTTGAAGGAAAAGAAAACCCTTATTTTAATTTATTACAACAAAGAGCAGCACTCTATAGTAACGATACAGCAACTAGAAAAACAGGGGTATTACCAAGCCATGACGGCACAGAAATAGCTAAAAATGAGGCTATAAACAACGAATTGTATATGGACCGTTTATGGCTAGGCACTACTTCTGTAGAAGCTGCAGACACCAGTGGATGGGTGGTTTCAATTACTCC
>CAMAQW010000138.1 GCA_945860335.1 Sediminibacterium ginsengisoli
TCCAGCAGGCTTTTTGGTTTTACTTTTTGGTAAATCAAATTCTGCAAAATCTGGATCCCAACTGTCGTCTTCTTCAGACGCATTCCAGTCGTCATTTTCTTCTTCCTCATCAAAATCATCATCGTCGTCATCAACTGATTTTTTAGATGTGGATTTAGCACTAGATTTTTTAGGCGTTGATGTTTCATCATCATCGTCATCAAAATCTTCATCGTCTTCTAATTGCTTTTTGCTTTTAGAAGAAGCTTTCGGAGCAACATTTTTTGTTGCTGTTTTAGGGGCTGAGGACTTTTGATCCTTATCAGATTTCGCTGCCATATTTCTAATAAGATTTACTGCGTAAAATTTCAACGCAAATTCCTTTTAACCAAATAAAATTGCAAAAAATTTAAAATATTTTTTCTCCTAAATTTTTACTATTTGTTCGCGGCCAGGTCCGTTGGATACATAGGTAACAGGTGCGCCAATATAATTATTGATAAAGTCTACGTATGTATTCATGGTGGCTGGGAGTTCAGATGCCAGTTTTAATTGAGTGGTATCCATATTCCAACCTTTAAAACTTTGTAAAACAGGGTCAATTTGGATATTTGACATCTGGAAAGGTACTTCTTTGGTAGTAGCGCCGTCTATACCGTATGCGGTACATACTTGTAGTTCTTCAAAGGCGTCTAAAACGTCGGCTTTTGTCATTACTACTTGGGTTACACCATTAATCATACAAGCGTATTTTAGGGCTACTAAATCGATCCAGCCGCATCTGCGCGGACGTCCGGTTGTAGCACCAAATTCACTTCCAATTTTTCTAATTTCTTCACCTACGCTGTCGTGTAATTCGGTAGGGAATGGACCACCACCTACTCTAGTGCAATACGCTTTGGTTACACCAAACACTTCATTGATTTGTTTAGGAGAAACACCAAGACCTGTACAAACGCCTGCAGAAATGGTGTTAGAAGAGGTAACAAACGGGAACGTACCAAAATCGATATCCAGCATGCTTCCTTGTGCGCCTTCTGCTAAAACTTTTTTACCTGCTTTTATTTGATCATTGATGTAATATTCGCAGTTGATGACATTGAGTGTTTTTAAAAACTCAAGCGCTTCAAAAAACTCTTCTTCCCAGGCCGAAATATCTTCAATGAAATGAAAATTGTCTAATAATTTCTGATGCTTTAAACGGAGTTTAATGTACTGCGTGGTAAAGCGTTTGTCTAGTAAATCACCTACTCTTAAAGCGTTACGGCCTGTTTTATCCATGTAGGCTGGTCCAATACCTTTAAGGGTAGAACCAATTTTACTTTCACCTTTAGAAAGTTCAGATGCTTTATCAAGTGCACGGTGCGTTGGAACAATGATATTGGTGCGTGCAGAAATAAATAAATTTTTGCGCACGTCAATTCCAAATGCTGCTACTGCATCACATTCTCTTTTTAATGTTACTGGATCTAGTACCACACCACCGCCAATAATATTGATTTTATTTTGGTGGAAGATACCAGAAGGTATTTGGTGAAGTACCATTTTTTTGCCTTCTACATATAAAGTGTGTCCAGCATTGGGTCCGCCCTGAAAGCGCGCAACAATATCATAATTGGGTGCAAAATAATCTACTATTTTACCTTTTCCTTCGTCACCCCATTGTAACCCTAATAATACGTCAACCATAATTTCAAATTTGAGGAACAAAAATAAGTCTTGGAAGTCCTACTAACAATTAATTTTCTGCTTCTGCGTCAAACCGGTCTACGGTTTGGATTCCATGAAGGGCTTTTAGCCTAGTAACAAGTACTTCTAGCTCTTCTTTGTCGTGTACAAATATTTTTATGGTACCCTCAAAAAGGCCTTCTTTGGATTCAATGGTTAGGCCGGCAATATTGATGCGTAAATCACCGCTAATAATATTGGTAATTTTATTAATAACCCCTACATCGTCGAGTCCTATAATTTTAAGACCCGTTAAAAACGATATTTCTTTGTTTTTAGCCCACTTGGTTTTAACAACCCGGTGTCCATAATTGGCTAATAATTGAGTAGCATTGGGGCAGTTGGTCCGGTGTATAATAAGGCCCTTTCCGGTACTTACAAAGCCAAATACGTCATCACCTGGTATTGGATTGCAACACCTGCCAAGGGCATACTTGATTTTGTCGCTACTTTCTCCAAAAATGATCAGTTCCGATTCTTTTTTCGAGTAGATTTTACCAGCTCCGGGTTCGGTACCGGTCTCGATTAAACTTGGTTTTGGTTTTGGAAGTTCAATTTTATCACCATGAACCGTAAAGTCTTTAAGTTCTTTTAGGTCAATAGATTTGGTGGCAATTTTATAATGTAAATCCAAGCCTGATGGTAGCTTGTAAAAATGAACGAGTTCGTCTATATTATGCTGGCTGTATGCCGCACCCATACTCTCTAATTTGCGTTGAAGCACATATTTTCCGTCTTCTGCAATGGTTCTTTTTTCTTCCCTTAACGCATCTTTAATTTTATTTTTTGCTTTCGCCGTTACCACAAAACCCAGCCAATCTTCCGAAGGTTTTTGTTTGTTACTCGTAATAATTTCTATCTGATCGCCACTGCGCAGCAGATGGCTTAATGGCACTAATTTATGTTGCACTTTTGCGCCAATACATTTCGATCCTACTGCAGAGTGAATGGCAAATGCAAAGTCTAGTGCGGTACTTCCAGTGGGTAACATTTTTACTTCACCCTTTGGCGTATACACGTAAATTTCTTCCGCTAAAAAAGAAGTTTTAAAATCTTGTAAAAAATCGAGGCCAGCTCCATCTTGTGTATTTAACACTTCTCTAATTTGTCCAAACCATTTATCAAAACGGTCTTCACTATCGTTTCCTTCTTTGTATTTAAAATGCGCGGCTAACCCTTTTTCTGCAATTTCGTTCATACGTTTAGAACGAATTTGAACCTCTACCCATTTACCTTGTGGTCCCATCACAGTTGTGTGTAAAGCCTCGTATCCATTGCTTTTGGGGTTACTTAACCAGTCTCTTAAACGCTCTGTAGATGGCATGTATTCATCTGTAATGGTAGAGTATACTTTCCAACAATCTTCTTTTTCTTTTTCGGGTGCCGAGTCTAAAATAATTCGGATGGCAAAAAGGTCATACACTTCTTCAAAAGCAACACCCTTCTTTTTTATTTTATTCCAAATCGAGTGAATACTTTTTGGTCGTCCATAAATTTCAAACTCAAAACCACTATTCGTTAATTTCTCTTTAATTGGTTTTACAAACTCATTGATATAACGGGTACGTTCTCTTTTTGTTTCTGCTAATTTTTTTGCGATGTCTTTGTATCCCTCAGGCTCCATGTATTTCATGGATAAATCCTCGAGCTCTGTTTTAACATTGTAAAGACCCATCCTGTGTGCAAGTGGTGCGTAAACCCAAATGGTTTCGGAAGCAATTTTTAATTGCTTTTCTTTTTTCATAAAATCCAGCGTACGCATATTGTGTAAGCGATCTGCTAGTTTTATAAGAATCACGCGAGGATCATCGGTGAGGGTTAATAAAATCTTTTTAAAATTTTCTGCTTGCTGCGAAGTGTTGGTGTCCATTACCGTAGAAATTTTGGTAAGGCCATCTACAATTTTTGCAATTTCGGTACCAAATTCACGCTGCACGTCTTCGAGCGAGATATCAGTGTCTTCTACGGTGTCGTGTAATAGTGCGCAAATGGTACTTCTTACACCAAGACCAATTTCTTCTACACAAATCATGGCAACCGCAATGGGATGCAAAATATAGGGCTCGCCACTTTTGCGACGCATGGTTTTGTGCGCATCTGCGGCCATCTCAAAAGCTTGTCTTACAAGTTCTTTATCGCCTTTTTTTAATTTTGGCCTGAGGCTTCGAGAAAGGGCACGGTAATGCCTAACGATTTCGTTTTTCTCTTGCTCGGCATTTAAATTATATTTTGGAAGTGCAAGTTCGGCACTCATTTGCGGGTCCTGATCCATATCTTTTACGAATATACGAATTAGCCCGCTTTTTTTGTGCTTACATTTGCATTTCACTATGAGCACATCGGCACCTAAAAAAGTTTTTAGTTTTTCATTATTGGTTCGGGTTTTCAAATTTGTAAGACCCTACCGCGCTATTTTTTATGGTAGCGTTTTGCTGGCTATCGTGATGGCTATTTTTGCGCCCATTCGTCCTTATTTAATTCAGTTAACAGTGGATATGGCCACCGGAAAAACAGTTCATATTCCGGGTTGGCTCAAACTTTTTATTGCCGAGCAACATCTATCAGACGCCTCTACATTTATCATAGCAGTTACCCTTTTTCAAGTGGTGTTTTTATTTGTTGAAACGGCCATTCGGTTTTTATTTTCATTTATCACAGCAGCGCTAGGACAGCGTGTAGTAAAGGATCTCCGCATTGCAGTGTATGAAAAAATTGTAGGCCTTCATTTACGTCAATTTGATACAACGCCTATTGGAACCCTCACCACGAGAACCATTGACGATATTGAAAGAATCAATGATATTTTTTCGGACGGGCTCATTCCAATCATTGCAGATTTACTTACGATTGTGTTTACACTCGGCACCATGTTTTGGATTAATTGGCAATTGACGCTGGTGAGTTTGGCGCCATTCCCCATCATGATTATTGCTACTTATTTTTTTAAGGAAAGTGTCAATAAAAGTTTTGTTGAAGTGCGTAACGCGGTGGCGAGTTTAAATGCATTTATCCAAGAACATTTGTCGGGTATGGCGGTGGTGCAAGCTTTTGCTGCAGAGGGTAGAGAACTGACCAAGTTTAAAAAAATTAATGCCGAACACCGCCTCGCAAATATCAAGGCCATTTTTGCGTATTCTGTGTTTTTTCCAATTGTAGAAGTGGTACTAGCCATAAGCACCGGTTTATTGGTATGGTTTATTGCTGGCAATGCACTAGACGCCGGACTACTCATGTCTTTTATACTTTATTTAAATCAATTGTTTAGGCCACTCAGGGTCATTGCCGATAAATTTAATGTGCTTCAAATGGGTATGGTGGC
>CAMAQW010000139.1 GCA_945860335.1 Sediminibacterium ginsengisoli
TTATTAACGGCAAAATGAGCCAGAAATTACTTTTTCTTATAATTTTTAGGGATTTCGAACGAATATTTTATAGGATCGTCGATCGAATACTCTTTAAAATCTAAAAAGATGTCCAGTTTAGACTTTTCCGACATAGAAATTTTACGGTCAGCAGCAAAGGAGTAACTCCCTAGTGGCTGAAAATTACCATAAGAAATATCACAACTACGGTTGCGCAGTGCATTAACATCGTTGAGCTTAGAAAACAAAATACGCTGCGTTGTATTATCTATGTTAATAAGATTTTTAAACAAATCGCCTACCATGGTAACCAGTAATTGATTGTCGTTGGCTTTGTAAGAAACCAGGTTATTGCTAAAAAATATAGGGTTGCCAATTAATAGGTCTTGTAACGACATAAAGTCGAAAGGAATTTCTGTTACCTCTTGTAAATAAGCGATAGATCTTTTGGTTACAGATTTGTCTCCTACTTTTTGTACCAGTATTACACTATCCCTTGTAACCCTTGCCTGTAGGCCTTCTGCAGCGATTCCTAAAAAAGTACCCTTTACTCTAATTAAAATAACAGAGTCTTTAACCATGCTCAAATACACCGTGTAATTGTCCTTTTTTTCGGCACCCTCGTAGTCTACTTTTATTTTAGCATTAAAGGTTTTAAAGTTAATTTTTTGTTGCGCCACTTTGCCCATGATGTCTCTAACAATAGCTGCCGAGTCTATAACAGGCATTTGATTGACTACCACTACTTGAGCTGTGTCTTTTTTAGAGAGCGCTTCCTGAATACCTTCTACTTTTTTTACTGTTCCGCAAGCGGCAATCAGTAAAATAGAAGTTAAAAAAGCAAGTAATTTTATTTTCATGTGGTTGTGTTAATTGTGTTTTATTTACCGGTACTCCCAAACCCGCCTGTACCCCTGTTTGTAGTTGTTAAGGCAGTTGCAGGTTCCCAACTAATTTGTGTAACCGGTGCAATTACCATTTGTGCAATACGGTCGCCGCTTTTTAAGACCTGCATTTCATTTGAAAGATTAATGAGTATCACCCCAATTTCACCTCTATAATCGGCATCGATGGTTCCTGGCGAATTTAAACAGGTAATACCCTGCTTTAATGCAAGCCCACTGCGTGGACGTATTTGCGCCTCGTAACCAGTAGGCAATTCAATAAATAACCCGGTAGGAATGAGCTTACGCTCAAGTGGTTCCAATACCACCGATTCATGTAAATGCGCACATAAATCCATACCCGCAGATCCTTCGGTAGCATAGGCTGGTAGGGGATTACCCGACTCATTTACTATTTTAACTACCACCGATGAATTTGAACTGCTTTGAGGCATAAATTGGTATTGAGGCACAAAGGTACAGGAAGCCTTCAAAAAAAAGGGTTAAAATGGGATGTGTTGGTTATTTTTGCCAAGTATGTTATTAAAAAAATCTGTTTTTTGTACTTTGTTCCTTGTTTGTGCCTTTGGCGCAAATGCACAAATCATTCCTTTAGGGAGTATTAGAACAGAGGAAGCCACCAGAGATTTACAATTATTAGGCAAAATACCCAGCAACTACTCTTTTAATAACAGGCCTTTTGTAAGCTCCAATAATATCAAGCAGGATTCTATTTACAGATGGATTGACTCAGGCTATTTTGACAACTCTAGACATATAGACAAAATTTTAAACAAGCGCTGGTTTAAAATAACACTGCTTCCCTTTGAAACTATATTACAGTATAATTCTAAAACACCTTATGGTTATAACAACGGTGCTTTTCTAAAAGCAAAGGGTGTTCAACAACTAACACGTGCCGGACTTTTTTTACAAGCAGGGCCTTTGCAAATTCAAATGGCGCCAGAAATTGTAACAGCACAAAATAGCAGTTACAAAACAACAGCGCTTTTTGGCAATAATACCACTCCAAATTATAAAAAAATATTTCCAGGGCAATCCAGTGTGTCTTTAAATTTTAATGCATTTAGTTTTGGTTTCGCAAGCACCAATCAATGGTATGGGCCTGGTATTAATAATTCGTTACTCATGAGTAACAATGCACCTGGTTTAACGCGCGCATTTGTTGGCACCAACAGGCCACTTGTTACACCTATTGGATCTTTTGAATGGACACTTAGTAGTGGATGGCTCACCGAAGATTCTACCTTACAATTTGAAAACTATGCTTTAAAGCCTACCAGTAAACTCAATAGACGCAACTATTACAACGGTATTGTATTATCGTTTCAGCCCAGGTGGTTTAGCGGTTTACATGTAGGTATTTCTAGGGCTTATGTAACAGGTGAAAGCGAATTAAATTCAAACGCATTTAACAATAGCAGTTTTTTAGATAAATATATTCCCGTGTTTTCGGTACTAGAAAAAAAATCAATTTTAGCCACCGAAGACCAAAAAGGTAGAGACCAACAAGCCTCATTATTTTTGCGCTGGGTACTACCTAAAAATAATTTTGAATTTTATGCCGAGTATGGTTGGAACGACCACAAAATAGATGTAAGAGATTTGTATATGGGTCCTGGACATTCTGCTGCTTATTTGGTGGGCATTAAAAAAATTATTCCTATACCTTCTCAAAAAGCTTACTTTAATTTTGATCTAGAATATATGCGCGGCGAGCAACTCGCTGAAGCCCTTGTAAGAGATGCAGGAAATTGGAATACGCACGGAAACTTAGAAACCTTTACCAATGACAATCAATTTTTAGGGTCTGCGGTAGGTTCAGGTAGTAACAGTATTAAACTAGGAACGAGCTACAACCGTGGCTGGAACCGTATTTTATTTTCTATAGAAAAAATCCAAAACAACCCACATTATTATAAAATCAATCCTTGGATAGACATGGTGTATGGCACTGGCGCCGATTACCGCATAAAAAATTTAGTAATTAGTACGGTGGTTAAAGCGGTGGCACAAAAAAATTATGGTTGGGAAACTGGCAATAACATCACTAACCTATTTGCTAGTTTTGGATTAAAATATTTATTTTAAATTGTAACCTATGCAACTACATAAAAACTTTTTATTGTTATGCACTGTTTGCCTACTTGCATTATCGGCAGCGGCGCAAACGGTTACAGATCCTTCTCAACAGTTGTATATTAGAAGACAACAATTAAATGGGAACTTTAATAACAAGTATAGTTTTTCGCAGCGTTATTTTTTAAACGGTCAAGCAAGTTTTGATTCAACGATTCAAGACTTTTCTTTTGGCGATATTATCCTACACAATATACCGGGCACCAAAGCATTAGATACCAGTAAACAAAAATTTAGACTACTTCCACTAAGTAAGTGGGATGTATACAATACGCATCACCCAGTTACTATTAACGACGCAGAAATGATACCAAGTGTGGGTTATCAGACCGTTATTAGCACTGGATTGTTTTACCAAAGAGGTCGTATAACTGCGCAGTTAAAACCAAGTTTTGTTTTTACAGAAAACAAGCCTTACGAAACTTTTTACACCGAGCACAACGCCATCCATTGGAGAGATTATTACAAATGGATTAACAAAATAGATATGCCAGAGCGCTTTGGTACCAGTCCTATCAACCGTATTGCACCGGGGCAGTCTTTTGTAAAATATAATTTTAAAAATAGCTCGGTGGGCATTTCTACCGAAAACAGATGGTGGGGACCTGGCTATTACCAGTCTTTATTGTTAACCAATAATGCACCAGGGTTTTTACATGCTGCTTATGAAAGTACTAAGCCCATGCAAACAATATTTGGCAGTATAGAATGGCAGGCTATTACCGGTGTACTAGAAAATTCAAATATAGAACCGCTGGAACCAAGAAGGGTTTATTACGGCACCACTTTATACGTACCTAAACCCGATATACAAAGATTATTTACAGGCTTAACAGTTACGGTACAACCCAAATTTTTAGACGGTTTGTTTGTAGGCTTTGCTAAAACGGCTTACATGTATACACAGGAAGCAAAAAGCCCACTCGACTATTTACCCGTTTTTGGTTTTTACGGGGTTAACACCACACAACTAGAAAAAAACAAGCGTAAACAAATGATGGGTAGCGTGTTTGTAAGGTATTTAATGCAAAAAGAACACGCCGAATTTTATGCCGAATTTGGCAGAAATGATCAAACCCTTAGCCCACTATTTTTAATGGCTAATACCACGGTGCCTACTGCATTTGTGGCTGGTTTCAGAAAAATATTTCCTCAAAAAAGAGGCGCGAATTTTGAATTTGGGATGGAACTTACGCAGTTAAGCTTTAATAATGCCGACCTTATATTTAATGCAAAAAGTTGGTACCTAGGTGATTCGGTAAGACATGGCTACACCAATAGAGGTAAAGTGATGGGTTCTGGTTTAGGACCTGGTGGTAACAGCCAATTGGTTGAACTGGCCTATAACAAAGGAATAAATCGTGTGGCACTAGTTGTAGAACGACGCATCCATAACAACGACTTTTTTTATAACACGTTTGAACGCATTAAAGATTGGCGCAGACACTGGGTAGACGCCATTGCTACTTTAAAAGTAGACCATCAGTATAAAAACTTTTTATTTGGCGGAAGCTTTACTGTTATGCGCAGCAATAATTACCAGTGGTGGTATAAAGAGTACGACCCGGTTATTAACCCAAGCACGTATTACAAAAACGGGTTAGACTTTATGACGCTACAAGGTCAGGTGTATTTTAATTACCGCTTTAACTTAAAGTAAAAGAGTAAGGAAGCAAAGCCACCAGCAAAGAAACCTACCAATAATCCCAAATACCAATCAAGCTTATTGCGCTTGGGTAATTTTAATTCATCTACTACAACAATAGAAGGGGTTTCTTGAATAAGCGCGGTTTTAGCTACTTCTAAGTTTTTTAATAACTCTCCGTAAACAATATTTGCAAAGGTTTTATCCTTGGCTTTTATTTCTGTGCTAGCACTTATGCCTGAAGCCAACGCCGGATTAAGATCAATTTGATTGGTAACTGCAGCCTGAGCAGTATTAGTAATTCTGGCGTTAACAATTACACCCAAACTATC
>CAMAQW010000140.1 GCA_945860335.1 Sediminibacterium ginsengisoli
TGTGCTGGTACTAGTCTGGTATGTTTTGTATCCCTGTTTTTGCCAACGCTACTCATTCCAAAAATAAGTCCAGTAAAAGCCATTGAATTTAAATAATAGTCAAACTCCAAACGCACAAGCGATATAAATAATTAGCGCGTTAATTGCGCCACAATAATACCTGCGGCGATACCTGCATTTAAAGATTCTGCCTCACCAATTTTAGGAATGGTAACCGGATGTGTAATAAAGTCCAAAATATTTTCACGAATACCTTTTCCTTCACTTCCAATAACAAGAAGGCCTTTCTGAGGCGTTTTTATTGTAAATACATTTTCACCTTCTAGTAAAGCGCCATACACTGGAAGCTTTATTGTTGGCATCCAGTCTGCTAAATTTTTATAGGTTACTGATACGCGCATAAAACTACCCATGGTAGCACCAATTACTTTTGGATTGTACACATCAACGGTGTCTTCACTAGCTACTATTTGTGTAATTCCAAACCAATCTGCAGTTCTAATAATGGTGCCCATATTTCCAGGGTCTTGGATGCCATCTAGCACAATTGTTAATGGCCCCGCTAAATTCAGTGTCTCTTTTTTTTGAGGCATCATGGCAACCGCTAATACCTGATTGGGTGTTTGAAGCATGCTCATTTTTTCAAGTTCAAATGCTTCAATGCGGGTTACTTCAAGTGTAGCATCTGGTGATTCCCAACTATCAAGTGCATACACGGCTTTTAAGGGATAGCCTGCAGCAATCATTTCTCCTACCAGCTTTACACCTTCGGCAATAAAACATCCTGTTTCAAGTCTAACTTTTTTGTCGGACAAAGATTGGATATATTTGAGCTCAGACTTTGTTACCATCGTTATGCGTTTAGTAAGCAATTTTAATTATTTAAGCAGTACACTTGTCACTATTGTTGTGATTTGTGTGTTATCTGCCTGCTCCGAACAACGCCGCACAACAGTTGTCAACTACCCCATTAACAAGGCTTTTGTTTACAACAATAAAATTGAAATTGCCGGTACAGGGTCCAAAGATGAGAAAAAACAATTAACTACCGAACTAGATAATTACTGGGACGACAGTATTAGGATCAGAAGCATCCAAAAATTTGGCTTTTTCTATAAAATAAAGCAGCCTGCGGTTTTTGAACCCATTAATTTGCAGCGTTCTATTAGCTTCATGAATGCCTATTTACAAACCAGGGGTTTTTATAGAGCTTCCTTTAAAGATTCAGTTAGCGTAGACACCGTTGGTGATCAATTACAAACCCATATCGTATTAAACATAACACCCGGCAGTAAAACACTAGTCAACAAAGTAGGCTACGCTATTGAAGACAGTAGTTTGCAAGAACTAACCAACAAGTATAACAATGAAAGCCAGCTTAAAAAAGGTAGCACCTACACCAAAGAGTCTATCAGTCAAGACCTGGACCGCTTAACGGGCTTATATCGTAACAATGGTTACTTTGGATTTAACAAAGAAAATTTAGTAGCAGAGGTTGATACCGTAGACACCAAATTATTAGCAATTGTTACCAACCCTTTTGAACAAATTAATAGAATTGATAGCATTCAGGCCAAACAACAATCCAATATCAACTGGGATATTCTCATAAAAAATAAAAAGGCACTTGACAGCAATCAAACAACAGCATTTACCATAAGAGCCGTTCACTATTATCCAGAAGTAAGTATTTATGAATCGCCTGATACTTTAATTGGTAATCGGTATTTAACCAACACCTTTAATAAGCAAATCACATTCCACCATAAAACGGGAAAATTTAGTAGTAAACCGCTTTTACAACACAACTATTTATATCCTGGAACCCTTTACAACGAAGGGCTTTACTATAAAACACTCAATACCGTAGGGCAAATAGGTGCTTGGCAACAGGTAGATGCCAGAATTTTAAAAACTGCAAAAGACAGCCTAGACATTCATTTGTTTTTGGTGCCCGCTATCAAGCAAAGCGCTTCCATTGATTTAGAAGGTAGCCGTAACTCTGCAGACATTGTAACCGGTAATACGCTTGGGATTTCTACCAATTTAAACTACACCAACCGTAATGTTTGGAAACAGGCCATACAATCTGTTACAAGTTTTAGAACTGGGGTAGAATTAAATTTAATTGGTGCCACAGACAATAATATTGTGCAAACCTTTTTAATCAATGCTGGACACACGTATGCCATTCCGCATATCATGCAGCCTTTTAAAAATTGGAAAAAAATAAAGGCATTGGACAACCAAAGAACACTAATTTCCATGAATGGTTCTTATGTAGATCGAAGAGATTACTACAGGTTAAATTCTTTGGTTACAAGTATTGGTTACGAGTGGCACCAACAAAAAAAGAGTGGCGATAATATTTGGCTCTACAAACCGCTTAATTTAGAGCTCTATGGTATCACCAGACTTGGAGGTCTAGATAGCCTCATAAAAAACAATCCGTTTTTACAAGCCTCTTTTAATGAAGGCAATATTTTTAGTCAAAGTTTTTCATTTATTAGAACCGTTAATAGTATCAAGCACAAAAATAGAAGCCACTACCTGCGCATCAGTGCCGAAGAAGCGGGTGGTATTTTTGAATTATTTCCGGGCATCAAAAACAATGTATACCGATACATTAAAACAGAAACGGAGTACAGACAATTAAACCGTTACAGGAAAGCTGAATTTGCGTACCGTGCATTTGCTGGCTTTGGTTATAACTATGGTTCCGATCCTGTTTTAGGAAAAAGCTTGCCGTTTTTTAAACAGTTTATTGCAGGAGGCCCTTACAGCATGCGTGCTTGGGGACTTAGACAGTTAGGACTTGGAGCCTCAGTGTTTAGCGACACGGTGAACTCAAGTTATAGAGACCGTTTTGGCGATATGCAGCTCGAAACAAATATAGAATACCGTTTTACGGTTGCCGATTTTTCATCGGTTAAAATTGGGGGCGCTGTATTTGCAGATATTGGAAATATTTGGAACATCAAAAAAAATGCCACCGAGCCAGATGCTCATTTTACATTTAAAAATTTTGGAAGAGATCTTGCTATTGGTGTAGGTACAGGACTTAGGTTTGACTTCTCGTATTTTTTGTTACGCTTTGATTTAGCATACCGCGTTAAAGATCCTGCACGTCAGCAAAACAATGGATGGATGAGTTTCTCAAATTTTGCCATCACAGAAACCCGCGCCTCAGGTTTAAAAGTAAATAACCTGGCTTTACAGTTTGGTATCGGTCTCCCCTTTTAGCGCAGCAATATGATTTTCAAATGCAGCAATTTGCATAGCGTCTTCTACTGCAAAAGATCCAATTTTTGTACGTCTTAAACTACTTAAATAACCACCTACACCAAGTGCTGCACCAAAGTCGTTGGCTAAACTTCTAATATAAGTGCCCGTACTACAGCGCACCCTAAAATGCACAACAGGTAATTCAATATTTGTAATTTCAAATTCGTAAATGGTAACAGGTCTTGGATCTATCTCTACTATCTCACCGCTTCGAGCTGCATAATATAAGCGCTGTCCATCTTTTTTAATGGCAGAGTGCATGGGTGGCATTTGCATTATGGCTCCCGTAAATTGAGCGGTGGCATCCAGCACTTTTTGTGCCGTAATATTTTCCAATGAAGTAATGTTAGTGGGCTCACTTTCTAAATCAAAAGTAGGCGTTGTAGCACCGAGTGTAATGGTACCCGTATACTCTTTTTCCATGCCCATATAATCATTGATTTGCTTGGTAAATTTTCCCGTGCAAACAATAAGAAGCCCTGTAGCAAGTGGGTCTAGGGTTCCGGCATGACCTACTTTTGCAATGCGCGTTTGATAACGCACTTTTTTAATGATATCAAAGGATGTCCATTTGAGTGGCTTATCAAATAATATCACCTGCCCATCTAGGTAGGGCTGCATGGATGGATGGTACTCTTTTTGCTTCTTCATAGATTAATAAGCCCTCGCAAATAAAACGCGCTGTGTAGAAGGGTTGCCCGATAAAATACAAGTGCCCGCTTCCTGCTTATTATTTAATGGAATACATCGAATGGTAGCCTTGGTTTGTTCTTTAATTTTTTCTTCTGTTTCTGGTGTACCGTCCCAATGAGCCGATATAAATCCGGTTTTGTTATCTAGTAAATCAACAAACTCATCCCAAGTATTGGCTTCTGTGATATGATCATCTCTAAAGGCCTTGGCTCTATTAAAAATATTTGCCTGAATATCGTCTAGTAAATTTTTTACATGAAGTCCAATACCATCAATTGATGCATTTGCTTTTTCTTTGGTATCACGTCTTGCCACTTCTACAATATTTTGCTCTAAATCTCTTGCACCAATGGCAATTCGTACAGGCACCCCTTTCATTTCATATTCTGCAAATTTCCATCCGGGTCTTGCATTATCACTATCATCATATTTTACAGAAACACCAAGCGCTTTTAATTCGGCCATCATCACATTTACTTTTGCATCGATCGCAGCTTTTTGTTCGTCGCCTTTAAAAATTGGAACAATCACAACTTGTAGTGGAGCAATTTTTGGTGGTAACACAAGCCCTTGATCATCACTATGCGCCATCACAAGTGCACCAATTAAACGGGTACTCACACCCCAACTAGTAGCCCACACATATTCTAGATTGTTGTTTTTATCAGAGAATTTAACATCAAAAGCTTTTGCAAAATTTTGTCCTAAAAAATGTGAGGTACCTGCCTGTAACGCTTTACCATCCTGCATCATAGCCTCTATACAATAGGTATCTTCGGCACCAGCAAAACGCTCGTTGGGTGTTTTAACGCCTTTAATAACCGGAAGCGCCATCCAATTTTCTACAAAATCGGCGTACACATCTAGCATCTTGGTGGTTTCTTCTACAGCCTCTGCTTTAGTAGCATGCGCGGTATGACCTTCCTGCCATAAAAACTCGGCAGTGCGTAAAAAAAGTCGGGTTCTCATTTCCCAGCGCACCACATTGGCCCACTGGTTTACAAGTATTGGTAAATCACGATACGACTGAATCCATCC
>CAMAQW010000141.1 GCA_945860335.1 Sediminibacterium ginsengisoli
TGAGATGATAGAATCGATATAAAATGAAATAATATGGAGTGTATTTAAAATAACGATCGCTCCTTGAAAAACAGCCAAAGCAAGTAATGAATAAAGTAACCAAGAAACCCAATGATTCACCTTGGCATCATACAAATTTTGATTGTTTCTTTTGTTATACAATTGAATGGCTAAATAAACAAATGAAGAAAGTACAATAAAAGCACTAATTGCGAAAAATATATTGTGAGCAAGTGTTAAATTGAACACTACCTTTTGGGCTATAATTTCAGGAAATTGAAACCCCATGCAAATTTCAACAATAAAGAAAAGCAGATGAAAAGCTTCTACAAAAATAATGAATTTAGGCACTTTTTTTAGCACAATAAGAAACAGCATATTAAGCACCAAAATAGCCCCTATAATTCTTGAAATTTCTTTATAATAAGGGATAGAATAACCCGAAAAATTTAAAAAATCAAAAAAACTTGACGTTGTAAAACAAATAATTGTAAACAGCATGTAATACTTGAGTAAACTAAATTTTTGATTCCCTTTTATGTTTTCAAAAATAGAAAACACACCAAGCATCGTTATGGCAAAAGCAAAAGTTGCATACATGCGTGCAATTATAAGATATTACACAATCTACTAAAAATTTATTTTACTACTTCCGCTATCAATTTAGCTTGTGCTGCAACACCAAGTTCATTTACATGGATACCATCGCCGGTAAAAAGGCTTTTATCATTAACGGTTAATCCAAAAAAGTCAAGCACCGTAATGCCTTTATTATTACAAAAATCACTAACATGTTTATTTCTTTCAATCACATCAGCGTGATAGGCATCAAAGGCGTCAAGTTTATTAGGTACGCGCCTAGCTGTGGTGTTGGCCCATACAAATTTAACAGATGGATTGTTTTTAGTGAGCAGCTTATACACTTTTGAAATGTCTGCAGCATACTCGCTAGGGGTAAACAAAACACCATGAAGGCCGTTATTAAAAAAGATATAATCAAATTTGTGTTTAGCCAATAGGCCTGCAAGCTGGGGCAAAAATGTGGCATCTCCCATACTTAATGAAGTAGTAATTTTACTTACAACCGCTTTGTCTTTTAATAAATTAGTTACCACCGGATAGTAACGCTCAACATGAGAATCGCCAATTAAAAGCACATTGGGTAAATTTTGTTCAGGGGTACTTTTTACAATCCACGAATGGTTCCAACTAATGGATTCGTTATTATAACTCTTTGTTTGAGCCTGCATAGACATAGACGCTAACAACAATAAAAAAAGGATTGTATTTTTCATACGGTTTAATTTACACTTGAAGATATCATTTCTACAAAACCAGCATCGTTAGTGGTTCGCTCTCCAGAACAAAAGATTCCCATTTTTGCCCCTACCCATTTGCCCGGCTTAGCTACAAACTTTTCACCAGCACTTGCGTATGATTTACCATCGGCACTATATGCAAAGCTAGCTATGGCGCCTGCTTTAACGGTCAGGCTTAAATAAATGCTACCACTTACACGATCTGTTATTATTTGCTTTTGTTCTTTACCATTTTTTTCGGCACCTAAACAACGCACAAAAACTAACTGATTGCCAGTTGCCGTTTTTTCTAGACCTAAATACGCATAGTCTAGTCCAAATAAAATGAGCCCCGTTTTTTCACCAACCTGGTTGGGCTTAAAATGTAGTTGCACCCTAAACACAAAACTATCCGCTGGAATTTTTTGTAGGTACAAATTAGGCGCGTTCCATAAATTTTGTGTGCTATCTTGTTTTGTAACCGCATAAAAACGGTCTACCCCATTTAAATTCATTTTCCAATGCGGCATAGGGTTAGCCTGCCACTGCCACAATAAGTTTGGATAAACCGTTTCAGTTAATTGCGCTTTTACTACCCCTGGAGCCGCGTGCGTTGTTACAGGATTTCCAATAGTTGCACCAGAACTATGTGCCCCAATAATTGGCCAATCATTTTTCCAAACCATGGGTTGTAAGTGTACAATTCTACCATAGGCTTCTTTATCCTGAAAATGTAAAAACCAACTTTCGCCAGTTGGAGTTTCAAGGTATGCCCCTTGGTGCGGTCCATTTACAGTCGTTGTGCCCTGCTCCATTACAACACGACGCTCATAAGGGCCATATACATTTTTAGACCTTAACACCGTTTGCCATCCTGTTGCTACACCACCTGCTGGCGCAAAAATATAATACCAACCATTACGCTTGTAAAACTTAGGACCCTCAATGGTTGGATCTATTTCATGACCATCATAAATCAAGTTTGGCTTGCCTATAACCTTGGTAGCCGTTTTATCTAATTCTTTAACTACTAAAATACTTTTAATACCGGCTCTACTTCCTGCATAAGCGTGCACCAAATAATTTTTACCATCGGTGTCCCAAAGTGGACAAGGATCAATAAGACCTTTACCCGCTTCTACCAAAACAGGAGCACTCCATGGGCCTTCAATATTTTTTGATGTTACTACATAAATTCCAAAATCAGGATCGGGATAATAAATATAAAATTGATTGTTATGGTATCTAATACTTGGCGCCCATACACCACCACCATGACGTACGGTATTAAAATGATCTTGAGGTGTTAAAACAGAAAGTGCATGACCAATCAATTGCCAATGCACTAAATCGTAAGATTTTAAAATAGGAAGCCCAGGCACATGATTAAAACTAGAAGCAGTCATATAATAGGCGTCTCCTACCCTGATGGCATCCGGATCTGAATAATCGAGCGGCAATACCGGATTGGTATAGGTGTTTTGCTTAGCTGTTTGAGCCGACGCAATACTCGAAAACAGTAAACAAAAAAATAAAACCTTTTGTAACATATTGTAAGTTAATAAATTAACGATTTCATCATGCAATGTGCATTATTGAAACAATAAATATAACTAAAATTGCAACTTAAATTATTTATGAACTTAAGGGACTCATTCAATGAAAAAACTATTAACAAGTATGCTACTCGTCCTAGCATTACTAGGATGTAAGAAAAACGACACCGCAACACCGATCACAACCGCCGCAGTTTATGTACACGTGCCCGCGCCATTCGTTATCAAAGAAGACTTTGAAATGGGAACCAAAGCCGCCTATGCCATTGGTCCTGTTACCATCAAAACAGGCATCTGGTCTTTTGATGATGCACTACTTGGCAAGCTAGCCACCGATATCAAAAACAACACACAATCTGTTAGACTTAGAACAGGAAAAATTGAAATGAATTTTGATATTGATAGTTTATCAATGATTAAAATAAGCCACGCAAAATTTGGTAGCGATGGTAATTCAGAACTTACCGTTTGGATGTCTACAGACAAAGGTGCTACCTACGCTCAAATTGGAACACCGCTTACAACCAATAGTTCAACATTTATTACAGACTCCATAAAAATTACAGGTAATAAACCGGTAAGATTTCAAATCAGAAAAATTGGTACCACACGTGTAAATATTGATGATATCATTTTTATTGGTGCCGGTAAGCCAGGCATCGTTTTTAATGAGCCAGCAGACAATACCCCAGACACAACCAATTATAGCACCCCTGCTCCAGGCAGAGGCCTTCCTGCAGGAAGCGGGCCAGATGTTCCACCTTCTGATGGCGATAACAGCAACATGCTATTTGGAAATCCTTCTAACGCAACTAACAGCGCGGCTGTCACAGAAAATTATTTAATTGATAAAAAATATTACGTCGTTTCTTACAGTAGTTCAAGAGCTACACCTAACTGGGTTTCTTGGCATTTGGATGAAACTTATTTAGGTAGCACGCCAAGACAAGATAATTTTGCTGCCTTTTTAGGATTACCTACTGGCTATTACCAAGTTCAAAGTAATAGCTATAGTGGTTCAGGATTTGATAGAGGACATAACTGCCCGTCTGCGGATAGAACTAGCTCTGTAGAAGCAAATAGCTCAACTTTTTTAATGACCAACATGATTCCACAAGCCCCACAAAACAACCAAAGAACTTGGGCCGATGTTGAAACTTTATTAAGAGCAGAAGTAAATAAAGGCTACGAAGTGTATACCATTATGGGTAGCTACGGCAAGGGAGGAATAGGCTCTACTGGCTTTGCAGAAACAATTAATAACGGTAAAGTAACCGTACCAAAAAGAGTATGGAAAATTGCGATCATTTTACCTAAAGGCAATGGTGACTTAGCAAGAACAAACGCAGACACAAGAATACTTGCAATAGACACACCCAATGAAAACACACTAGATACCGACTGGAAAAAATATATTACAACAGTGGATGCTATTGAAAAAGCAACTGGGTATGACCTGCTATCTAAACTTAGCACGGATTTGCAAAAAAAATTACAATCCAAGATCTATGTGCCGTAGGCACATAGATCTTTAAAAAATTTATTCAACTGTAATTTCATCACAAAAAAGCCAAGCCTTTCCACCATTGCCTGCATGCCAGCTAGGGCATACACCGGTATTAGTTGCTACCACTTTTACAAAACGGGCCTGCGCTTTTTTTGCAGCACTAATTTTTACAACGCCAGCAGCTTCTGCACTTTTTGGTGTTGCCACTTTTTGTGTAGTTAGTAGCTGATATTTTTTACCATCCACCGATGTGTACACACTAAATTGTTTTGGTAAAAAAATCCATTCACTGTGTCTTTTTAAAAAAGAACCAGATACTTTATTGATAGACTTTGCAGTTCCTAAATCAATAACCGCCTCTATATTTTTTTGCTCAAATCCCAACCAGTTTTTATGAAAGTCTTTTGCGTTACCCTTAATACCATCTACTAAACTTACCGGCCCCATGGCACTGTACTGATTGGCATAATTTGGCGCAAGTGTTAATGCATGTTTTCCTTTAACAATGGTAAGTTCCGACGTTTCACTTGGCATTTTACCAGGCACATAACTTACTGCTTTTAAAAGCCCACTTTTTGTTACTAAAATAGGTGAGGCATATACTGCAGATCCTAAATTAGGCTCCGTGCCATCTGTTGTAAAACGAATCGTTGC
>CAMAQW010000142.1 GCA_945860335.1 Sediminibacterium ginsengisoli
GCTACAGCACAAAAAAAAGAAGCTAAAGACAGCACGGTCTATACCACATTTAAAGACCTTCCATTAAAAGCAGAACGTACCATCAGCTTTGATACCAAAGAGGGTACTTTTATGAGTTTGGATATATCTCCCGATGGCAAAACTATTGCCTTTGATATGATGGGCGATATATATACCGTTCCAATGCAGGGTGGTAAAGCCAAACAAATTACAAAGGGTTTGGCATTTGATGCACATCCAAGATTTAGCCCCGACGGAAAAAAGTTATTATTCACCAGTGATAGAAGTGGTGCCGATAATATTTGGATACTTGATTTTGAAAAACAAGACACCATTCAACTAACAAAAACAAATGTCGATGATTATGTAAATGCCATATGGACGCCTGATGGTAAATACATTATTGCTGCAAGGGGCAGAAGAACACCAAGACTTTGGATGTATAATATTGATGGTGGCGGTGGTATTCAACTCAACGATCAACCTGGTAATTTAAAAACCATTGACCCAAGCATTAGTGCCGATGGTAAGTTGGTGTATTACAGCCAGCGTAATGGTTCATGGAACTATAATGCCTTACTTCCTCAATATCAAATTGGTGTTTACAATAAAGAAAAAGGTGAATTCAATACCATTACCTCACGTTATGGATCTGCATTTACACCTACTTTAAGTAAGGACGGAAAATGGATGGTGTATGGTTCTCGATACCAAGATAAAACTGGTCTTGTTTTACGTAATTTATTAAATGGTGATGAAAAGTGGTTGGCATATCCAGTACAAAGAGATGATCAAGAAAGTATTGCACCACTTGGTGTACTGCCGGGTATGAGTTTTACACCAGATAGTAAATATGTATTAGCGAGTTATGGAGGAAAAATTTGGAAATTATCTGTAGCAGAAGAAGCACCTTCAGAAATTGCTTTTGAAGCAGCTGTAAATTTAGAAGTAGGGCCACGTTTATATTTTAACTACCCTGTTAAAGACACGGCCTATGCACTTGGCTCTCAAATTAGAGATGCAGTGCCTAGTCCAGACGGATCTAAGCTTGCGTTTACGTCACTTAACCGTTTGTATGTTATGGATTATCCTAACGGAACACCTAAGCGTTTAACCAACCATAATTTTGTAGAAGCGATGCCAGCATGGAGCCCTAACGGACAGTCTTTGGCATTTGTAACATGGAATGATGCCGATGGTGGTAATTTATATTCGGTTAATGCGGATGGTTCTTCACTAAAAAAATTAAGTAACGAGTCTGCGTATTATGCGCAACCCGCTTGGAGCTACAACAACCGTATTGCTTATTTTAAAGCACCCAATCGTATTTTTAAAGAAGCTGAATCTCCATCTTATAATGGATCAGAAGCAAAAATGAATTGGATAGAGCCTGCTGGGGGGGAAGAACATTTTATTGACTTTGCAAATGGAAGAGGAAACATTCATTTCACCACTAACACTGAACGTGTATTTTTAAATGGCGGTGGAGGTACTTTATTATCTATTAGATGGGATGGTACCGATTCTAAAACACATGCGCGTGTTTCTGGTATTACTACTTATGGATCCGTTGCTGATGCCGATCATGATTATGTAATGGGAAAGAGTAGGTCTAATTTAGATCCAATTAATAATTGCATGTTACCAGAATCGGCAGGTGAAAAAGAGCCTCAACAAATGCCAAGTTCTGCAGACATTATTTTAATGGCACCAAAAGGTGATCTTGCACTTGCACAAGTTAACAACAACGTTTATGTTGTTACAATTCCTGAAGCAGGCAAAACACCTTCCATTTCTGTGGCATCTCCACAAAATAGTAGTTTCCCATCTCGTCAATTAACCGAAATAGGTGGTGAGTTTCCAGCTTGGGAAGCAAATGGTAAAAAAGTGCATTGGAGTTTAGGAAATGGCCACTGGGTATATGATGTAGAGCTTGCTAAATTTGTAGAAGACTCTGTAAAAACTGCAAAAAAATTAGAAACCAAACGAATTTCTGATAGCACTGCAGCCTTAAAACTTGCAGGCCCTGCTGCTAAAAAATTAGCAGATTCACTTGCTACAATTGCAAAAGCAGATACATTAAAAGTTAAAGCAGATAGTATTTACTTAGCAAATCTTAAAAAGAAAGAAAAATATGCTCCAGAAGAAACGCAGGTAAAAGTATTTTATCAAAAAGACATTCCTTCTGGAACACTTCTATTAAAAAATGCTCGAATTATTACCATGCGTGGTGATGAAGTGATTGAGAGAGGTGATATCCTTATTGTGAATAACCGTATACAACAGGTTGGTAAATCTGGATCTATTAAAGTGCCTGCAGGTACTAAAACCATTGATTGTGCTGGCAAAACCATCACCCCAGGATTTGTAGATACTCATTCACACATGTGGCCTTTTTGGGGACTTCATAAAAACAATGTGTGGTTGTATGCAGCAAATCTTGCCTATGGTGTAACAACAACACGTGACCCACAAACGGCTACTACCGATGTTTTAACCTATGGTGATATGGTGGATGCTGGACAAATTCCTGGCCCAAGAATTTATAGTACTGGCCCAGGAGTTGGTTATTGGATGTATAATTTACAGAGCTATGATCAAACAAAAAAAGTATTAGAGCAATACAGTAAATACTACAAAACGCAGTACATCAAAATGTACTTAACAGGAAATAGACAAGCGCGTCAGTGGATTATTATGGCTTCTAAAGAGCAAAAATTAATGCCAACCACAGAGGGTGGCCTTGATTTTAAAATTAACATGACACATATGCTCGATGGATATCCGGGTATGGAACACTCTTTACCAATTTATCCTTTATATAAAGACGTTACAAAGTCTTTTGCTAATAGTAAAATAACATTAACGCCAACATTAATTGTTGCGTACGGCGGCCCTTGGGCAGAAAACTTTTATTATACCACAGAAAGTCCTTTACACGATCCAAAGCTTAACAGATTTACACCTTATGAAGAGTTAAATCAAAAAGCTGCAAGAAGAGCGGGTAGTTTAGGTGGTTGGTTTACACCAGAAGACCATGTATTCCAAAAACATGCCGAAGGTTTAAAAAGTATTGTTGATCAGGATGGTCTAGTAGGTGTAGGTAGTCATGGACAATTACAAGGTCTTGGTTACCACTGGGAACTTTGGAGTATTGCTAGTGGTGGAATGAAAGCACATCATGCGCTTAAAACAGCTACTATACTGGGTGCAGAGGCACTTGGTTTAGATAAAGATTTAGGAAGTATTGAATCTGGCAAACTTGCCGATTTAGTGATCATGAATGACAACCCACTCGTTAACATTAGAAATACCAACAAAATCAAATACGTACTTAAAAATGGTCGTTTGTATGATGGTAATACACTTGATGAAGTGTACCCGAATGCTAAAAAGTTAGATATCAGTTCTTGGACGAAGCCAGCACCTGTGGTTCACACTCCAGTGAAGCAATAGTATTGTATACTTTACATTAAAAAGGCGGCATCAATAATGGTGCCGCCTTTTTTTATGTAAGAGTTGAATTAAAATTTTGGATGAATACCCGTGTAGTTATGCGGTGTAATCTTTTTTAACTCTGCCTTAATTGCTGCACTAACCTTTAATTTACCAATAAAAGCGTGTATCGATTTTTTATCGATACTATTATTACCCCTGGTTAAGTCCTTTAAAGCTTCATAAGGGTTAGGGTAGTTTTCTCTACGTAAAATGGTTTGAATGGCTTCTGCAACAACCGCCCAATTATTTTCTAAATCTGATTTTAATTTTGCTTCGTTAAGTACAAGTTTTCCAAGACCTTTTTCTATCGATTTAATAGCAATGGTCATATGTGCTACAGGTGTTCCAATGTTACGAAGCACGGTAGAGTCTGTTAAATCTCTTTGTAATCTACTCACCGGTAGCTTAGCCGAAAGGTGCTCTAATAGGGCATTTGCCATACCTAAATTGCCTTCTGCATTTTCAAAATCAATAGGGTTAACTTTATGCGGCATGGCACTTGAACCTACTTCACCTTTTTTTGTTTTTTGCTTGAAATAGTCCATAGATATATAAGTCCAAATATCTCTAGACATATCTATTAGTATGTTGTTGATGCGCTTTAAGTTGTCAAAATGAGCAGCAAAATAATCGTAGTGCTCAATTTGTGTAGTAAACTGCATGCGCTGAAGACCAAGTCTATCTTCTACAAATTCGTTACCTAATTCTACCCAGTTTCTTTTTGGAAAAGCTATATGGTGTGCATTGAAATTACCGGTAGCGCCACCAAATTTTGCGGCATATGGTATGTTCAAAAACAGCGCAATTTGATTGTGTAAACGCTCAACAAATACCATAAACTCTTTACCTAATTTAGTAGGAGAGGCAGGCTGTCCGTGAGTTCTAGCAAGTAGTGGAATATCTTTCCAAGTAACAGCCAGGTCTTGAATATGCTGCATTAAATTAATAAGGGCAGGCAAATAATCAAATTCCATGCTATTTTTCCAGCTTAATGGAATGGCTGTATTGTTAATATCTTGAGACGTTAAACCAAAATGAATCCACTCTTTTAATTCGCTACAATTCGCTTTATCAAGTTGGATTTTTAAAAAATATTCTACGGCTTTAACATCGTGGTTGGTAGTGGCTTCAATTTCCTTAATCGTTTTTGCGTCGGCTTCACTAAAATTTTCTTTTAGATCTAATAAAAACGTTTTTGCTTTTGCTGGTAGCTTAAAAAACTTCTTATCAGCTAAAAAAATGAAGTAATCGATTTCTACAATAACCCTGTACTTAATCAGCGCAAATTCAGAAAAATATTCGTCCAATTGTTGTACCTGCTTTCTGTAACGGCCATCAATGGGTGAAATAGCTGTTAATTGACTTAATTCCATAATTTGATATCGATTAATGGGTAATTATTGTTTCTTTGCATGCAAATCTACTTCAATTGAACAAAAAAATGCGTGTTGGGGCTGTAAGTTATTTAAATACAAAGCCATTACTCTATGGTTTGCAGCATCATG
>CAMAQW010000143.1 GCA_945860335.1 Sediminibacterium ginsengisoli
CATGGTTATCATGGGTTATTTGAAGAAGAAAAATTAGTAGGCAATACTTTCAAAATCAATGTAACGGTTGTTTACACGCCAGCGAATTTTCCTATCACAAATTTGTCTGATACCATCGATTACGGTGCTGTATTTCAAATTTTGCAAAGTCATATGCAAGTAGCTACACCATTGTTAGAAACACTTGCTGCTAATTTTTGTACATCCGTTTTTGAAAAATTTACGACTGCGCAGGAAATTTCTATTCAAATTCAAAAAATGGTGCCACCCATTGCCGGCATGGTAGGTTCTGTAGCCGTTGGGTTAACCATGAACCGTAAAGATGTATAGCCATGAAAAAAGTATTCTTTTTTTTAGCCCTATGTATTGGTGCTTTTATAAATAGCGCGCAGGCACAGGATGTTGCAACCTTATTAAAAGAAGGGTTACAGCTAGAGCGTCAGCAAAAAGAAATTGAGGCGCTAGACAAATACAAGCTCCTATTAAGTCAGGATCCGTCAAACATAACCGCGCTGGTAAGAGCAGCAGAACTCTCTACGATGCTCGCAGCATTCAACGAAAAAGATCAAAAGTCAAAACAGTTATTTTTATCATCGGCGGGTGCTTATGCCGTTCGTGCGTATAGTGCGAATCCTAAAAATGCAGAAGCCGCTTATGTGATGTCATTAACACAGGCTAAACTTTCCGACATACAGCCAGATAATAAAAAATTAATTGAGTGTGTGCGTAATTCAAAAATCTATGCCGATGAAGCACTTGCTATTAATCCAGCACATGCAAAAGCAAACTTTACACTAGGCAAGTGGCATATGGAAATGGCCAATTTAAATCTTGTAAAAAAGGCCGCTGTTAAATTAATGTATGGAGGTTTACCAGATGGCAGTATCGATAGTGCTGTTGTTTATTTAGAAAAAGCACGTGCACAGGATCCTTATTTTGTAAACACCTATTTAGAACTTGCAAAAATTTACAATCAATTACACCAGCCAACCAAGGTTATTGAAGTACTTACTAAAATGGTAAAACTTCCCACAAGAAAAACGGAAGACATTGCACTTAAAGCCGAAGCGGCTAAAATGTTAGCAGCGGCTCAATAAATTAAAAGCTATTTAAAATTATACGTCATGGAATTACAAGAACAATTTGAAGCAGCATTTGCTAAAACAAAAACATTAGCGGAAAAGCCAGATAACGAAACGCTTCTTTCTTTATATTCATTATACAAACAAGGAACCATTGGTGACGCAACAGAAGCCAATAAACCAGATAATGCTTTTGATTTTGTTGCTCTATTTAAATACAATGCTTGGGAAAAATTAGCGGGCATGTCTAAAGATGAAGCAATGAAAGCCTACATCGATTTAGTGGACAAACTAGTACTTGGCTAGTTTTTTCCACCTACCGCTTTTCATATAAATAAACGAAGGGATAAATAGGGTTACCCAATATATAACTTCGCTCAACCAACCCCATTCGATGGGTAATTTAAGGTGCTCTAGTACAATGTATACATAGCTGCAGTATAAAATAATGGCAGCAAACTCACTGTATAAATTAACCCTTGTGTTACCTGTTCCAGTGACTGAATTCAGCCAAACCACCGACACTGACATGAGTACTAGCGCCATCGAAACAATGCGTAACACCGGAATACCGGCTTCAATAAATGCAGGCCCTTGCCCGTAGATCGAAAGAACTTGAGTTGGGAATATATTTAGCACAATACAAACAAATATAGCCATGCCCGCACTCCACATCATGATGCGGTTGATGGCAATGGGTACTTGATCGTTTAGGTTTTGTCCCATTAAATTACTTACCATGCTATTTGCAGTGGCACCAAAAGCCCAGGTAAAGCAACCAAAAAATCCAAAAATATTACGCATGGTATTTGATACAGCTAGGTCTCTAGCGCCATGGTGTTCAATTAAAATATAAAAGAACTCCCAACTAATAATACTAATGGCATATTGTAAAACAATAGGACTTGAAATGGTCAGTATCAATTTGATATTACTCCAATCAAAAGCCCAGTATTTAAAAAGTTGAAACTGTTTACTAATGCCTTTCACATGAATTAATACAAATAAAACAGCGAGGCCTGCAAATTCAGAAATAATGGAAGCATAAGCAGCGCCATTAAAACCTAGATTGGGTAAACCAAATTTGCCATAAATAAATCCATAATCAAAAAAGATGTTGGTAACGGCTTCGGTGGCGGTACCAATAATGAGGTACTTCGTTTGATTGGTGCCTACGAGTAATGCATTGCGCATTTGGTATACAAAAAGTAGGGGGAGGCCTAAAATTCTGATATTTAAAAAGCTAACTGCTTTATCTACAAGGAGTGGATCGTGGAGCGCAAATTTAAACAAGGCGGGTACCACAAGCCAGGTCAATAAAATGCCAAATATTGAAAAAGCCAGCGCAATTCGGATCCCTTGCGAAAATAAATTGCCAATTTCAGAAATATTATTTTCGCCAGCTCTTCGTGATATAAGAGATTGCAAACCATTGTTTAGGCCATGGCCGATAACGGCAAATATGAGGTAGAATACACCTGTAATGCCAGCAAGTCCTAAGGCTTCTTGACCCAGTCCACCCAAAAAGATGTTATTGGTGATAAAGTTAATTTGAGGTACCAATATGGAAGCACTAATGGGTAAAGCAATGGATAATATTTGCTTATGGGAGCTGTTTACCTGTAAATTAGACGTGTTTGAGCTGCTAGACATAGGGTTTGCAAATCTAGTATATAATAGGCTGTTCAAATCACCTTCTTTTTTTATATTATTGCACATAAATAAGCAGTTAACGTAATGGCTATTCAAAAATCATATTCTTTTTATGGGGAAGCGTCGGTTCCCTTAACATCAACTGCCGAATTATTACAATTTGATATATCCAATGATCATATTGCCTGTTCACTTATTAATATGGGTAACCAGGCTATTCAGGCTTTCGAATTTTTTGAATGGGAGACAGGGGCTAGTGCACTTGAAAACAATTGGGATGCCATATTTGCGGAGGCTACTGCGTCATCCTCTTTATTGCAAAAGCCTGTGAGTGCGGTGCAAGTATTTATAAATAATGCATCTGCTGTTATTGTTCCGCTCGAAAAATTTAATACCGAGGCGGCCACCGATTATTTGCAATTGTTATTTGGACCTGCTGTTGATGTTAACCTAAAGCACGAAAAAATAAAAAATACACCTTCTCTTATTAATTGTTACCGAATACCAACATCATTATTAGATGTTTTAAATACGAGGTATCCACTGCATCAATTAGCGCATGCCTATACGCCAAATATTACTGGACTTTATGCCGAAGCGGTTTCTGATAAACCCATGCTCAAACTTCAGTTTTATAAAAATCATTTTATAGCCAGTTTGTTTGTGTCTAGTACGCTACAATTTGTTCAAAGTTTTTCATTTACCAGTACCGAAGATATCTGTTATCATCTTTTGCATATTAATACCGCACATCAAATTGATGCGGGTACTATTAAAGTAAATATGATGGGTTTTATTGATGCTAGTTCTGCAGCAGCAGTATGTATCGAACAAATTTATCCGCTGGTTGAATATAAAAAGCCTCGACAAGAAAAAGTGTTGCCTGCTATGTTTGAAGCGCAAACTTCACATTATTTTACTGCCTTTTTGAAGCCATTAGCATGAGGATAATTTCAGGTAAATACGGTGGTCGCCGCATTAGTCCACCCGCCAATATGCCACACACCAGACCCACTACCGATATCGCAAAAGAAGGGCTCTTTAATATTTTACAAAGTAGAATGTCATTTGATGATATTGATATTCTTGATTTGTTTGGTGGCACTGGATGTATTAGTTACGAACTTGCCTCAAGGGGTGCAAGTAAACTTACGATTATTGAAAAAGATCCCATTATGCAGGGGTTTATTCAAAAAAATATTGCGATGTTAAATATCGAAGGCGCACAGGTTTTAAAACTAGATGTGTTTGCCTATTTAAATAGTTGTACCAGCACTTACGATTTTATTTTTGCTGGCCCACCATATGCACTTGGTACCATCGATGAACTTCCTAAAATAATTGTAGCCAAAAAATTAATTAAACCGGGGGGCTTTTTTGTATTGGAGCATACGCCGCGCAACGACTATAAAAATTTTGAAGGCTACTCATTTCAGCGCAATTATGGAACTACTATTTTTTCATTTTTTGTTGCTACATAGTACCTTATGAACAAGCAAGCATTAAGAGAATTATACAAAAATAAACGCCAAGAAGTACCTAGTAAAACGCGTTTACAGTATGATGATTTAATGCTCATACAGTTTCAAAAATTTGATTTTTCTGGAGTGCGGTCGCTACTCACGTATTGGCCCATGCCACATCAAGCCGAGCCCAATACGCATTTGTTTTCGGGCTACCTCCGTCATATGGTTCCAGGACTTTCGATTTCATATCCGGTGATGGATCCAGATGCGCATTCGTTTACTGCGCATCAAATAGATGAAAACACGGTTTACAAACCAGGTAAGTTTGGTGTGTTAGAGCCCGATGCCCAAAATCCGGTAAATCCATCTACCATTGATTTGGTATTTGTGCCATTATTAGTGGCTGACAGAGAAGGGTATAGAGTTGGCTATGGAAAGGGTTATTACGACCGCTTTTTAGCTACTTGCAACCTGGGGGTCATTAGTATGGGATTTTCCTATTTTGACCCTATTGAGCAAATAGCAGATACAGACCAATTTGACGTACCTTTGCACTACCTCATTACGCCGAGTCGCATCTATGAATTTTAATACCATTTTTCTTACTTCCTTTCGTGTTTTATTATTGCCGCTTGCTGTTTTGTATGGCGCTTTTATTAAAATACGCAATTGGCTGTTTGATAAACAGTATCTAAGTTCGGCAAGGTTTAATTTTCCACTTATTTGTGTTGGTAATTTAGCAGTGGGTGG
>CAMAQW010000144.1 GCA_945860335.1 Sediminibacterium ginsengisoli
TTTTAATACCGTGTCTATATCCATATAAATCATGGTCATTACTTTACGCATATTACCAGACACGTTTGGTCCAGCACGGTGGTACAACCACCCTCTATGAAAACTAATTTCACCTACATCAAAAGGTTCCACCACATGATTAAATGCATGGCGTTTTAATTCGGCTTCTAAAAAAGCTTGGCTTTCGTCACTAATTTGTTTGTCTCTACCAGCGGTTAATTTATTACTACCCGCACTAAACTCTAGTGGCCCATAGTTAAGTGGCGTTGCTTGTAGTGGTATCCATGCGGTTACGGTATTTTCGGTATCTAGCGGCCAGTAATATTGATCGGCATGCCAAGGGGTATGACCACCTTTAGGCTCTTTAAATAGGGCTTGATCATGGTATAAACGAACACCCGTTGTTTGCATTAACCCTGTAGCAATCTGCGCAATTTTTTTACTAAATACAATGTCTTTTACTACCTCAGTATGTGTCCACAAATTCATGATTTGCAAAAAAGCCTTACCATAGGTATCACGTTCTTCGAGGGGTATTTGTTGATTATTTAAACGATCTACCTCTTTAGAAATTACTATATTCATATAGTCAATAACAGATGCGTCAAAAATGTTTTTAATTTTTATAAAACCATTTTCGCTAAAGTACTTGACCTGTGCGGGTGTTACGCTATAGTTGGCATCAAGTGCTGCTTTTACTGATTCTGGCGTAGCGTTCATAACAATTAATTTTACTCAATATAAAATAAATAGTAGAGAATTAGGCCCATCTAAACACATAAGATACTCACATGAAACAGCTCCTTAAAACCATCATTTTTCTACTTATAATTAACCAGCTTGCTGCACAGCAGTTTTATGTTTCTACAAAAGGTCGCAATAGCAATAATGGAACTGAGCAAAAACCGGTAGCTACCTTGCAAAAAGCACAGGCCCTCGTTAGAGATTTTAAAAAATCCAATCCAGGCTATACAGGAGACGTTATTGTTACTGTGATGCCCGGTACTTATGAATTAACATCAACGCTTTCATTTAACGAAGGCGATGCCGGAAATGAAAATATACAAGTGATTTGGAAGGCAGCTTCAAAAAACAAAGTGATTTTATCTGGCGGAAAAAATATCAATGGCCGCTTATTTAAAAAAGTTACCAACCCTACGATACTGGTTAGGCTAGAAAAAAATGCAGCAGAAAATGTTGTTGAAATTTCTCTTACCAAATTAGGTATTACCAATTTTGGCACACACCAAAGCTATGGACACGGACAACCCGTTATCCCAGCGCCACTAGAACTCTATTACAACCAAGATCCACTAGTACTAGCACATTACCCAAACAATGGCGCTGTAAAAATTGGAAAAGTAATAGACAAAGGATCTGTACCCCGCATTGGCGATAAATCCAATAGAGGTGGATTATTTAACTACACCGATAACAGGCAATCAAAATGGGTAGGCCAAAAAGATATATGGATACAGGGTACTTTTAATTACGGCTTTGCAGACGACTATATTAATATCGCAAACATAGACACCACAAAAAAAGAAATTAAACTAGCCAGCCCACACATTTATGGTATTGCAAATGGCAGGGACTTTCAAGAATATATTGCGTACAATATTTTAGAAGAACTTGATAGCCCTAGCGAGTGGTGGCTAGACAAAAAAACCGGCATGCTGTATGTATGGCCTCCTACCAATAATAACCCTAATAATAGCGCCGGTAAAGCTGACATTGCAACTGCTAACATTACCGTTTCAATACTTGAAACACCCATCGTATCTATTACAAACACCAAACATCTAACAATCGAAGGTTTTACCATAGAAGCCGGAAGAGGCATTGGGGTTTATTTAGAAGGCGGCAGCAATAACACCATTGCAGGCTGCACCGTTAGAAACCTTGGAACCTCAGGCATTTTTATGGGACAGGGCGCCGAGGCCAAACAAAATAACATGAGTATCGATGATTTTGATGGCACTCCTACTTCTGGTATCATTGGAAGCCTTCAAAATTATTTATATAAAAACACCAGCTGGAATAGAAACGCTGGCTTTAACCAAACCATTATTAGTTGCGATGTGTACAACACAGGAAGCGGTGGCATTTATTTAAGTGGTGGCGATAAACGAACCCTTACAAAAGCAAATAACATTGTTGAAAATTGTAAAGTCCACGACTTTAATAGAAGAAATAAATTTATTTGGTCGGGCATTAGCGTAGACGGATGCGGCAATAAAATTAGGCACTGCGAAATATACAATTCAGACTGGCAAGGGATTTTTGTACACGGCAATGAACACGTTTTTGAGTACAATAATATCCATCATGTAACACTCAATTCGGACGATACCTCTCCATGGTATATTGGTAGAGATCCAAGTGATAGAGGTAATGTAGTACGCTACAATTATTTTCATCACATTGGCAACCCCAACCGCATGAACATGGGTATTTATTGTGACGACTCTAGTGCCGATGTATTTGTTTTTGGAAACGTATTTTATAAAATGGAAACCAAGCATGGTATTTTATTTACCAATAGTGGCTGGGATCTTGTTATGAAAAATAATATTATTATAGAACCCACCGATGCTACTGCGCAAATATCGGCACACTATTACACCTGGGCAGCAGGCTCCGAAAAATCGATGTTTGGTGAAAACGGCCTTATCAGAAGCCGCCTAACAAAAAGCGTTGCTTATAAGGAGGAACCCTACGCGGGTAAGTATCCAGGACTACTTGAATACTTAGATACCATACCAGGTACCCATCAGTGGAAAGCCATGCGCGCCAACCGTAACATATTTGCTGATAACCTCATTATTGGTGGACCAACAAGCCCTACTAAATTGATTGGTGGACCATATGCCACCATTACAGAAAGAGATAATTATAGATCGGTTTCTGATCCTGGTTTTATAGATATGGCGCATGAAAATTTTACCCTACGTCCAACATCGGAGGTATTTAAAACAATAAAAGGCTTTGAACCTGTACCATTTGAAAAAATGGGACTGTACAAAGACAAATACAGAAATTAAAATAGATGCGATCAAAAAATTTATTTAGAAAAACGAGACTTGGTTTTTTATGGGGGCTTGCTTTGGTGGCAGGGAGTTTTTTTGCGCCTGGCGCGCCCTGTATGGCGCAAGTTTCACTTGCGCCATACAATGTAATTTGGAACGCACAAAGTAGCGGACCAAGTGGCTCTATGCCTATTGGCAATGGCGATATTGGTGCCAATGTATGGGTAGATAGTAGTGGACTATTACAATTGTACATTTCAAAAACAGATGCCTACTCCGAAATTGGTCGACTACTAAAAATTGGAAAAATTACCATTGCTACTACACCAGCTATTTTAAATGGCGCTTCATTTACCCAAACGCTCGATATCCAAACTGGAAGTATTGAAATTAAAGCAACCAATGCCAAAAAGGAAAGCATACACATTACCATTTTTGCAGACGCCAACAACCCGGCCATTACAATAATAGGAAAGGCTAGCACAGGTGTATCACTCAACATTAAAAATGCACTATGGCGAAATAAAAAGGACACCCTATTAGGCGGAGAAAAAAGAAGTGCCTACGGAATGATTAGCGCACCATTTCCACTATTAAGAGAAAGAGATACGATTCTTGAAAATACAAAAACACTTATTTGGGTTCACCAAAATAAATCATCGATTTGGCAGTCTACCTTAGACATCCAAAACCTAACAAAGTTTAATGAAATAGGCAAAGATCCACTGCTGTATCAAAATTTTGGCGCCGTAGTCAGCACTAAAGAGCAGGTTAGCAAACCCTCACAAAAAGATTTTGAAATAAATATTACGGTACTAAAAAAGCAAACAGCTAATATACTAGAATGGAAAAAAGAAGCAGTATCACTTCACAATAAAACAACGGAGCAACCTTCTACCCAAAGATTTATCGCTCACCAAAAATGGTGGAATAATTTTTGGAACAAACATTATTTGATTGTGACACCCGGCGATAGTAGCAAACAAACGCAAAAAGAAACTTTTGCTGTTACACAGGGTTATCAATTACAACGTTATATGAACGCTTGCGCCGGCAGAGGTGGACTTCCCATTAAATTTAATGGCTCCATTTTCACGGTAGATGTAGATGAAAGCATGGGTAAAAGAAACTTGACGGGCTATGACGCAGATTTTAGAGACTGGGGTGCTAATTACTGGTTTCAGAACACCAGACTCCCCTATTATTCAATGTTATACAGTGGCGACTTTGAACTTATTAAACCGCTGTTTAAGATGTATACATCGGCACTTCCATTGGCAAAATATAGAACACAAAAATATTTTAATCATAAAGGCGCCTACTTTCCTGAAACCATGACACCCTGGGGTACGTATGCAAATGACAATTATGGTTGGAACAGAAAAAATTTAGCAGACGGCGTATCTGAAAATATGTATATCCGGTATTTATGGGAAGGTAGTTTGGAATTATCTACCCTCATGCTCGACTATTATGCTTTTACAAAAGACCAACAAACATTTATAAAAGAACACCTTCCATTTATACAAGAAATTATTTGGTTTTATAACGCGCACTACAAAAGAAATACTGCTAATCAAATTGTAATTGAACCCGCACAAGCACTTGAATCTTATTTTGAAGGTGTCGTAAATCCATTACCAGAAATTGCAGGTTTAACGCGCGTACTTAATGGCTTAATCGCCAATCAATTAGTAATAAAAGACCCTTCATTTTTAAAAATTGTAAAAGAATTGTACGCGAGTTTACCTGCACTTCCCACACAAACAATTAAAGGACAAACTGCCTTAGCGCCCGGTTATCATTTAGGGCCCCGAACCAATGTAGAAAAGCCAGAACTCTATGCCGTATTCCCATTCAGGCTAAGAGGTGTTGGTAAAGAAAAAATAGA
>CAMAQW010000145.1 GCA_945860335.1 Sediminibacterium ginsengisoli
CCATTGGCAATGGCAATTTTTGCTTGCTGTACCTGATACGGTGTTTCGGCATCGGTGGCGTAAATAAAATCTTGAATACGGCTAATCCATGTTTGCACACGAACAAAAATGCTTTTGTCCTTCACTTTTTCTTTTTCCAATTTACTCACTGGAATGGTATAATCTACTTTAGGCTTACCAGTATACGTAATAACAGCCGCTGATACCAACATAATGGCCGGAATCATGGCAACACCAATAACCAATAAAATATGCTTCATACTAATGCGACCAATAAACATCAGTAGTAATGAAGTGGCGCCCGTTAATAATGCGTTGGATAAATTGGCAGGTAATATTAACGCGCATGTAGCAAGCACTGGCCAAATAACTGGCAAGAATCCTTTTTTAAAATCTTTAATCACATCCTGCTTTTTACTCAGTGTTCGGGAGATGAACATAAAGAGCGCCAGCTTGGCAAAATCGGATGTTTGAATGGTGAGTTGAATGATCGGAAGTTTAATCCATCTACTACCATCATTAATTTGTGCACCAAAAAATAAAGTATATACAAGCAGTGGCAACGAAATAAAATATAAGATAGTAGCCACTTTAGAAAACACCGAATAATTGACACGGTGTAAAAAATAAATAAGTGTTAGCCCGATCAGCGTAAAAGAAATTTGCTTAAACAAATAAACACTGGTATTGCCTTTGTACATTTTATAAGCAAGTGAACCCGTAGCACTATACACCACCAAAATAGAAATGAGTGATAAAAGCACTACAATACCCCAGATATATTTATCACCCCTTGTTTTTGTAACAAGCTGTGTTTTTACCCCTTCTACTGTAGGGATTTGAGAAAATAAAGTATCTGTATTTTGATTGGACATGTGATAGTTTACAGTGCGTTTTGCTAAATTGATTACAATGCTTTTACAGCGTCTTTAAATTGTGTTCCGCGATCTTCGTAATTTTTGAATAAATCAAAACTTGCACAAGCAGGACTTAATAACACCGTATCTCCTTTTGCAGCTAGTTTAAAAGCAGCAAGAACCGCAGCAGAAGCAGTATTGGTTTCTTCAATCACCGCTACCTTACCCTTAAATGCATCGATAATTTTTTTATTGTCGGTACCCATACACACAATCGCTTTTACTTTATCAGTTACCAACTCTTCAATTAAAGCATAATCATTGCCCTTGTCTACACCGCCTAAAATAAGTACGGTAGGGTTGGTTAAACTTTCAAGTGCATACCAAGTACTGTTTACATTGGTTGCTTTACTATCGTTGATAAACTCAACACCACGTACCATCGCTACAAATTCCATACGGTGCTCGAGGCTATGAAAATTACTCACCGCTTCTCTAATTTTTTCCTTGCGGATGCCAAGGGTTGTTGCTGCAATGCCTGCTGCCATGGTATTGTATTGATTGTGTTTACCCTTTAATGCAAAATCATAAATGCTCATGCTTACGCGCTCTTCTTGAATTCTAAGCATCATTTGATCGCCTTTGATGTAGCCGCCTTTTTTAATTTCTTGTTTCATAGAGAATGGTAATGGGTTAGGGTGAAAGGTTAGTAAGGATAAATGGTTAGTAATAATATCGTCATCTGCACAATAGATGAAAAAGTCTTGATCGGTTTGGTTTTCAATAATTTTAAATTTGCTTTTGATATAATTTTCAAATTGATAATTATACCTGTCTAGATGATCTTCTGTAATGTTTAATAAAACACTTACATCGGGTCTAAACGTTTTGATATCGTCTAATTGAAAAGAACTTATTTCTGCTACATACAGGGCTTTGGGCGCTTCAGCAATTTGTTTTGCAAAAGAGTATCCAATGTTTCCTACCATCGCACAATCTAGTCCTGCCGTTTTGCAGATATGATACATCAGTGCTGTGGTGGTACTTTTTCCATTGCTACCAGTGATGGCTACAATTTTACTGTCCCCTTTAAATCTAAAAGCCAGTTCAATTTCAGATATCACCGGAATTCCTTTAGCTCTAATGGCTTTTACCATTTCATTTTTTTCAGGAATACCCGGACTCTTCATTACTTCTGTGGCCGTTAGTATGCGTTCAGCACTATGTTGTCCTTCTTCAAATTCGATACCGTTGTCAATGAGCTCTTTTTTGTAACGCGCTGCAATGTTTCCTCCATCAGAAACAAATACATCGTACCCTTTTTGTTTTCCTAGCATAGCCGCACCTACACCACTTTCTCCACTACCCAGTACCACTAGAAAATGCTTCATGCTTATCTCATTTTTAAAGTAAGAATGGCAAGTACCACACATAAAATAGTTATGATCCAAAAACGCACAGCAATCTTACTTTCATGAAATCCTTTTTTCTGGTAATGATGGTGTAATGGACTCATCAAAAACACACGCTTACCTTCGCCAAATTTTTTCTTGGTGTACTTGAAATAACTTACCTGAATCATTACACTTAACAATTCAATTAAAAACACACCACAAAAAATAGGAATGAGTAATTCTTTTCTAACAATAATGGCAAGGGAGGCAATGATACCGCCTAATGCAAGGCTTCCGGTATCACCCATAAATACCTGTGCTGGATACGCATTGTACCATAAAAAGCCAATACAAGCACCCACAAATGCACCCACAAAAATGGATAATTCACCAAGGTTGGGGATGTACATCACGTTTAAATAATCGGCTAATACATAGTTACCACTCACGTAAATAAATACGCCAAGGGCCATGCCTATAATGGCACTCACGCCAGCTGCAAGACCATCTAATCCATCTGTAATATTAGCACCATTAGATACTGCAGTGATAATAAACGTGACAACAAAAATGTAAATGATCCATGTGTATTTTTCGGCGCCAGGACCTATCCAACTAATTAGTTTGCTATAATTAAACTCGTGGTTTTTAACAAATGGAATAGAAGTGATGGGCGTTTTTACTTTTACGTAACGGCGCTCTACCCCATTAATGGTACGAACAATGATATTTGAATCTTTAGCCAAACGCTCTCCTTTTTGAAGAGCTACCACACCTGTACTTACAGCAGAAGCTGGAACAATTTCTCTTTCTACGGTTACTGCGTTACTAAAATAAAGTGATACACCAATGATAATGCCTAGACCTACTTGTCCAATTATTTTTGAAATACCTGCAAGGCCATCACTATTTTTTTTCTTGTAGGCTTCTCCTTTTTTAAGGGCGTCTCTGCGTGATTTGATTTTAAAGTAATCATCTAAAAATCCTATGATACCAAGCCATACCGTACATAAAATCATTAAACGGATATATACTTTGTCGAGGTTGGCAAATAATAAGGTAGGAATTAATATGCTTAACAAAATAATGATACCACCCATAGTTGGTGTACCCTTTTTTTGCTGCTCGCCTTGTAAACCCAGCTCTCTAACGGTTTCACCAATTTGCTTTTTCTGCAAAAACTCAATTAATTTTTTACCAAATACAGTTGCAATAATCAAAGACAACAAAACTGCCATCGCAATTCTGAAAGTCAAAAACTGAAACATACCAGCGCCCGGTAGGTTAAATTCTTGATTGAGCCATGTAAATAATTGGTATAACATAGGGGGTCTATTAATCTTTGTTGTTAAAGAATGCTAATAAAATGGCTTTATCATCAAAAGGGTGTTTAACACCATTGATGTCTTGGTATTTTTCATGTCCTTTGCCTGCTACTAGCACAATATCTTCAGGCTTAGCAAATTCAACAGCTGCTTTAATCGCTTCTTTTCTGTCAATAATTGAAATGTATTTTCTTTTAGCTGCCGTGTTTAATCCTGCTTCCATGTCGGCAATAATTTGCGCCGGATCTTCGGTACGTGGATTATCAGAAGTTAAAATAACCTTGTCGCTTAAATCACAAGCTGTTTGTGCCATAATAGGACGCTTGGTTTTATCTCTGTCACCACCACAACCCACCACTGTAATTACCTGCTCATATCCTTTGCGTAATTTTTTGATCGTTGCCAATACATTTTGAAGTGCATCAGGTGTGTGCGCATAATCGATAATGCCAATCACTTGCTTATTACTAATGATATAATCAAACCTACCCTCTGCACCTGCTAGCATAGATAAATTGGTAAGTGCTACACTGCTTTCGATACCAAGGTTTACAGCAGCACCATAAACGGCTAATAAATTATAGGCATTAAACTCTCCTATGAGTCTAAAATGAACTTCAATTTCATTTACAAGCATAACAAGACCTGTAAGTGCATTTTCTAAAATTTTACCTTTATAATCGGCACTAGATTTTAACCCGTAACAAAGTTTTTTAGCTTTTGTATTTTGTAGCATCACGTCACCACGCTTATCATCTGCATTGGTAATGGCAAATGCGGTAGCTGGTAACGCATCAAAGAATCCTTTTTTAGCAGCGATGTAGGCTTCAAATGTTTTATGGTAGTCTAGGTGATCGTGTGTGATATTGCTAAATAAAGCACCTGTAAATACAAGGCCTGTAATACGGTGCTGGTGCACAGCGTGGCTGCTGCACTCCATAAACACATGGCTACAACCCGCATCTACCATGGTGTTTAGCAGTTCGTTTAAACTAACTGCATCGGGCGTGGTGTGCGTAGCTGGTATAATTTGATCTCCAATTTGATTTTGTACCGTAGATACAAGTCCGCAGGTATAACCCAGTGAAGAAAATAATTTAAATAATAAAGTAGCAATCGTGGTTTTACCATTGGTACCAGTAACACCTACTAATTTAATTTTTGTAGAAGGTGCATCATAAAATTGATGCGCCATATGTGCAACTGCTTCAGATGTGTTTGCTACTTTAATATACGTAACACCATCAGTTAGTAATGCTGGCATATTTTCACACACAATAACCTTGGCTCCTAATTCAATGGCTTTTGTGATATAATCATGACCATCTTGCGCCACACCTTT
>CAMAQW010000146.1 GCA_945860335.1 Sediminibacterium ginsengisoli
TTACTTAACGGAACCGTTGGTGAACAAAACAATTATTATTTTGGACTTAGTATGTACCATCTTAATAGACCTAAGCAATCATTTTTAGGTGGGAATTACAGTGTGAATCCACGTTTTACAGTTCATGGAGGCGGCTATTTTTATATTAGCACAAGCGCAACACTTCATGTGAGTGGTATTCACCAAGTACAAGGTGGTGCCCAGGAAACAATGGTAGGAGGAGCAGTACAAATTAGTAGCGACCCAGAAAATGATAGAGCAGCTAGTATTTATATAGGCAGTTGGATGCGTTTAAAAGACGCCATTATTCCGTATGTAGGTATTGAATTCAATGACTTTAGAATTGGAGCTACTTATGACATTAACAACAGTCGCTTAAAAACGGCATCGCAACAAATGGGCGGCATCGAATTTTCACTCATTTATACCAGAAGACCCCGCACAGATAAACCTATTATTTGTCCTAAGTTTTAAATGGAGTTGGCTAACTTTACATCAAACCCTTTCTATTGCTTAAAGACCTTATTATAGCATTTGTATCCTACATTAAAGCCCATCAGTTTATAGTAAAACATAAACTCTGGAAATGGATTTTAATACCAGGCATTATTTATACCGTACTTTTTTTTGTAGTCATCAATTTATTTAGCAGCACAGCAAGTGATTTTATTGTTTGGATGACATTAAAATCAGGTCTTAAAGTTTGGATGGATAGCCTTACCAATAGTTTTGCTGGATTTTTATTTGTGGTGGGCAGCACCCTGGTATGGTTTATGATTTTACTTTTTTACTTCGCGCTGTTCAAATATTTATTTTTAATTGTTGGCGCTCCACTGTTTGCTTATTTATCTGAAAAAACAGCTGCCATTTTAGAAGGAAAAGAATACCCATTTGTATTTAAAGACTTTATTAAGCAGGCCATAAGAGGCATGTATATCGCGGTAAGAAACAGTTTATGGCAAACCGTATACCTACTTACCATTTTAATTATTTGCCTCATACCAGTTGTAGGATGGTTTACCCCTTTTATGGCGCTACTTATTGAGTGTTACTACCTCGGCTTTTCGATGCTCGATTATAGTATGGAAAGAAAAAATAAAACAGCACAAGAGAGCATTTTTTTTATAGGCAATAACAAAGGTCTTGCTATTGGCAATGGTATCATATTTTATATGCTACATTTTATACCAGTTATTGGTTGGCTTTTTGCGCCATGTTATGCTGTTATTGCTGCTACTCTTAGCTTGGACCCTAAAAAACAAATTGACTAATGGCTGCTGGAAAAGTTATTTTAATACCTACCGTTTTACATGAAGATGCCATCGATAGCATTCCTCCATATGTAATTGAGCAGGCCAAGTTATGTGACGCATATTTTGTAGAAAATGAAAAAACGGCGCGCAGGTATTTAAAAAAATATTGGCGTGAAATGGTGATTGATAATTACCAGTGGCGCACCATTCACAAAGCAGAAGATAATGTGGTGTCAGAATTTTTGCAATTACTAGCACAAGGTAAAAATATTGGTATCATTAGTGAGGCAGGATGCCCTGGTGTAGCGGATCCTGGCCAAATACTGGTAGCTGCAGCACAAGAAAAAGGATTTGAAATTTGCCCACTGGTTGGACCAAATTCTATATTACTGGCACTCATGGCCAGTGGCATGAATGGCCAAAATTTTAGTTTTCATGGCTACCTCCCAATCGATAGTTTGGAAAAGAAAAAAACCATTACACAACTAGAACAAGATTCACTTAAAAAAAATACGGCGCAAGTTTTTATTGAAACGCCTTACCGCAATAATCAGCTCATTAAAGATTTGCTACAACATTGCCATCCGCAAACAAAACTTTGTATTGCTGTAGACATTACCGCCCCTACGCAGTGGATTAAAACCAAAACCGTTGCCGAGTGGAAAAAAGAAACGGTAGACATTCATAAACGCCTCGCTATATTTTTACTGCAAGCCTAAGCGCATAAAGTTTTAACAGCCTGCTTTAAAAACCATAGGTATCTACTAGGTAAATGATACCTGCGATATTCACGGCTCCTAGTAATAGTTCGCGCTTATTTACATTTTCAAAAACATCGGAACGTGCATGGTGTAGATCAAAATAACGTTGTGGATCTGGCATAAAACCACAAAGTGGCACTTGCAATTGTCTGTTTAGTGGGCTAATATCTGAACCACCGCCAATATCATCCATACTATCTGTTCCGTAAGGTTTTAAAAGTGGTAACCAGCACTTTGCTGCGGCTACTTTTTCGGGAGAAGCGGTAAAACTAAAGCCCCTAGGTGTAAATCCACCTTCATCACTTTCTAAAGCAAAAATGTGTTTTTCTTTTTTATCTTTTGCAGCTGCTGCATATGCACTACCTCCTCTTAAACCATTTTCTTCGTTGGCAAATAATACAAAACGAATGGTACGCTTTGGCTGATAACCCACTGCGAGCATTGCGCGCATTACTTCTATGGTATGCACTACACCAGCGCCATCATCATGCGCACCTTCATTTACATCCCAACTATCTAAGTGACCACCTACTGTAATAATTTCATCAGGAAATACAGATCCTTTTATTTCTGCAATAATATTATGCCCAGTAGTGTCTGGTAAAAAATGACCGTGCGTTGCCATACTTACTTTTACAGTACTAGATTTTTTTGCAAGGGACCATAAATAATCCGCGTCGCGAGGACCAACAGCTTGTGCAGGAATTTTTGGAAAAGAATCGTTATACGACATACCACCCGTGTGCGGATCGTTAGCTGTAGAACTAGTTAATGAACGTATTATACAGCCAACCGCGCCATATTTTGCAGCTTGGCTAGGTCCACTTCTTCTATAGATGCCAGCCTTACCATATGCTTCAAATGTTTTTACAATAGTGGCATCAAAACTATTATTGAAATAAACAATCTTACCTTTTACTTCGTCTTTGCGTTTTTCCAACTCTTCAAAATTTTGAACAGCTAGTAGTGTCGCTTCTACTTTTTTGCCATCACCAAGCGAATTTCCAAGTGCCAATACATCCAATGCACGGGTTTGCTTTGCACCATCTATACTAGTGATGCTCGCAAAATCACCACTGCCTCGCACCCATCTTGGCACCTGACATGCTTGTTTGCTTACATTTGGCGCACCAAGTTGCTGTAAAATTTTTTCACCCCAGGCTTCTGCCTTATACATAGCTGGAGAACCAGCAATTCTACCCCCTACTTTTTTGGTTAACTCGTATAACAAATCGTAGGCTTTACCATTTGTTAGGATTTCGTCGGATAATTTTTTGATAAATGCAGCGTCTTGGTTAGATGACTGACTGGCTTGACTTAAACCAAACAAAGGCGCTAACAAAAGCAAGGTGATGATCTTTTTCATAAGGCTCAAGTTAAGAATTTAATTAAAAAATAACCCCCTAAAAGGAGGGTTAAATAAACAGAATGCCAAATTAATTGTTACTTGCAGTAGGAATGGTCGAATTTAGAGCCCATTTAATTTAATATGCGTATAGGGATAGTTTGTTACCCCACTTTTGGTGGAAGCGGTGTTTTGGCAACCGAACTTGGAAAGGCCCTCGCCGACAAAGGACATCAGGTACATTTTATTACCTATCAACAACCCGTTAGGCTCAATGAGTTTAATGCCAATATTTTTTACCATGAAGTAAGGGTCCCTACCTATCCGCTTTTTGATTACCCTCCTTATGAGGTTGCGCTGGCATCTGCGATGGTAGATGTGATTATCAACCACGACCTAGATTTATTACACGTGCACTACGCCATACCACACGCTTCTGCTGCGTATATGGCCAAGCAAATTGTAAAACAAAAAATCAATAGGAATATTCCAGTTATTACAACCCTGCACGGTACCGATATTACACTTGTGGGTAGAGATAAAACCTACGAGCCCGTGGTTACTTTTTCTATCAATGAGAGTGATGCGATTACAGCAGTATCCAATAATTTAAGAGACATTACGTACCAAACTTTTAAGATCACCAAAGAAATTGAAGTGATTTATAATTTTGTAGATGTTGCACGTTTTGATAAAAAACCTAGTGAAGCATTTAAAAAAGTAATTGCACCCAATAACGAAAAAATAATTACACACGCTTCCAATTTTAGAAAAGTAAAAAGAGTGGATGACGTGGTGCACATTTTTGCAAACATTTTTAAAGAGGTGCCGGCTAAATTATTAATGGTAGGTGATGGACCTGAAAGGCACGCTACAGAAGCGTTAGCGCGTACCTTAGGCATCGAAGAGCATGTTCGTTTTTTAGGTAAGCAAGAACAAATTGAAGATATTTTAGCCGTAACGGATGTGTTTTTACTCCCTTCCGAATATGAGAGTTTTGGTTTAGCTGCACTTGAAGCAATGGCTGCTCGCGCCGTAGTGATCAGTTCCGATGCGGGAGGCTTACACGAAATTAATATTCAGGGCGAGACCGGTTATATGGCTCCCGTTGGAGACGTTGCTGCTATGAGTGGATATGCTATTTCGCTTTTATCCGATGAAAATAAACTCATGCAAATGAAACAGGCCGCTTATGAGCAGGCCTGTTTGTTTGACATCAGTAAAATTATTCCGGAGTACGAAAAATTATACAGCCGTTTTTGCAGAATGTAATACCCTTACATTTCTTTAGCCGTAAACTCCATTAAGGTTTTGATATAATCTGGCGACAAATTAAATTCAAGTCCTGCCGCTTTATATAGTTCTGGTAAGGTTTTTGTACCTCCTAACGATAACGCGTTGATATAATTTTGAAGTGCTTGTTTTGGATTTTTCTGATACTGCATCCAAAGCCCAATGGCACCGAGTTGCGCAATACCATATTCGATATAGTAAAATGGAACTTCAAATAGGTGTAACTGGCGCTGCCAGCCAATTTCACGGTAGGCATC
>CAMAQW010000147.1 GCA_945860335.1 Sediminibacterium ginsengisoli
ATGGAAAATACAAGCGCAGAAGGAAAATGCCCTTACACAGGTGCAACAGTTGCTAGCGCTACCGCTAAAATGGGTAGTGCAGGAAGTGGTACAAGAAACACCGATTGGTGGCCTAACCAACTTCGATTAAATATTTTACGTCAGCACACAGCAAAGTCTAATCCAATGGATTCTACTTTTAACTATGTTTCTGAATTTAAAACATTAGATCTAAAAGCTGTTAAGCAAGACATTTTTGATTTGATGACCAATTCTCAAGAATGGTGGCCTGCCGATTATGGTCATTATGGTCCGTTCTTTATTAGAATGGCTTGGCATAGTGCTGGTACCTACCGTACAACAGATGGTAGAGGTGGCGGAGGAGCTGGTATGCTTCGTTTTGCACCACTTAATAGCTGGCCTGATAATACCAATCTTGATAAAGCACGTTTACTTTTATGGCCTATTAAAAAGAAGTACGGTAAAAAATTATCATGGGGTGATTTAATGATTTTAACAGGGAACTGTGCACTTGAATCTATGGGCTTCAAAACTTTTGGTTTTGCAGGTGGTAGAGAAGATGTTTGGGAACCACACGAAGACGTGTATTGGGGTTCTGAGCGTGAGTGGTTAGGAGATAAGCGTTATAGTGGAGATAGAGATTTAGAAAATCCATTAGCGGCTGTTCAAATGGGATTGATTTACGTAAATCCAGAAGGCCCTAACGGTAATCCTGATCCAATTGCTTCTGCAAAAGACATTCGTGAAACTTTTGCACGTATGGCAATGAATGATGAAGAAACCGTTGCACTTATTGCGGGTGGTCACACATTTGGTAAAACACATGGTGCTGCTGATCCAGGTAAATATGTAGGTAAAGAGCCTGCTGGTGCGAGCATTGAAGAGCAAGCCACTGGTTGGAAAAATACTTTTGGTACTGGTAGTGGTGTTCATACCATCACTTCTGGTTTAGAAGGTGCTTGGACAACAACACCAACCAAGTGGAGCAATAACTATTTCGAAAACTTATTTAAGTTTGAGTGGGAGCTAGTAAAGAGCCCTGCTGGCGCTCACCAGTGGAAGCCAAAAAATGGCGGTGGTGCGGGAACTGTGCCTGATGCACATGATCCATCTTTATCGCATGCGCCAACAATGCTAACCACAGACTTAGCGTTGATTTTGGATCCTGCATATGCACCAATTTCAAAAAGATTTTATGAAAATCCAGATCAGTTTGCAGATGCATTTGCAAGAGCTTGGTTTAAATTAACACACCGTGATATGGGCCCACGTTCACGTTATTTTGGTCCAGAAGTTCCTGAAGAAGTTTTAATTTGGCAAGACCCAGTTCCAGCCGTTAACCATGCACTTATTGATGCTGCTGATATTGAGCAGTTAAAAGCTACTGTGTTGGCTTCTGGCTTAACCGTTTCTGAATTGGTATCTACTGCTTGGGCTTCTGCATCAACATTTAGAGGTACGGATAAAAGAGGTGGCGCTAATGGAGCAAGAATTCGTTTAGCACCTCAAAAATATTGGGCGGTAAACAATCCTGTACAACTCTCTAAAGTATTAGATAAATTAGTTGCTATCCAACAAGCATTTAATGCTGCTGCAACAGGAGGCAAACAAGTTTCTTTAGCAGATTTAATTGTACTTGCTGGTGCTGCTGGTGTAGAAAAAGCTGCAAAAGATGGTGGATGCAACGTTACTGTTCCATTTACACCTGGTAGAACCGATGCAACCGAAGAACAAACAGATGTTGCTTCTTTTGGTGTGTTAGAGCCTACTGCAGATGGTTTCCGTAACTACATTAAGCCAAAAACGCTTATTTCTTCTGAAGAAATGTTACTCGATAAATCACATTTACTAAACCTTACAGCTCCTGAAATGACAGTGCTTGTAGGTGGTATGCGTGTATTAAATACCAATTATGATGAATCTAAGCATGGTGTGTTTACAAATCGTCCAGGTGTATTAACCAACGATTTCTTTACCAACCTCATCGATTACAACACTACTTGGAAAGCAACAGGACAAAATTCTTTTGAAGGAACAGATAGGGCTACTGGCGCTGTTAAATTTACAGCAACAAGGGTAGACCTTGTATTTGGTTCTAATACAGAATTACGTGCACTTGCCGAAGTATACGCTTGTGATGATGCTAAAGAAAAATTTGTTCATGATTTTGTAGCCGCATGGAATAAAGTAATGAACCTAGACCGTTTTGAATTAGCTTAATTTAAACAGTCTAGTAAAAATATATGGCGGCACGCGTTTCACGCATGCCGCCATTTTTATGTCCAATATTTAAAAAATTTTATTGACAATTACTTTTTAGAGTTGCTGCAGCGTCTGGATATTTTTTATTGTTGGCGAGTTGTAATGCATTACAGGCTTCTGTTTTTTTACCCGTAGACAAATAGCTCAAGCCCAAATAATATTCAGACTTTCCAGTGGTAGAAGTACCAACAGCAATGGATGTATTAAAGTAAGTAATTGCGTCTTGGAATTTTTGAGCGGTGTACAAACAAATACCTACATTTTCGGCGTGTGTGTAATTGGTAGGGTCCATGTTAGCAGCTTTCATGTAGTACCCAGCTGCTTTTACATACTGCCCTTGTTGAAAGGCTTTAAGACCTAGAGCTGTATAATCATTGACTGTTTTATTGTTGGCATCCACTGCGTTTCTATTAAAGATTGCCCTGGTTTGAGCCCATGTTGCAGCGTCTGCGGGAAACATTTTTGCAGCACTGTCTAACATGTTGTTGAGGTTAGCATCTGCACTACCCTTTACTTCATACATGCCTAGTAAATAATTGTTCCAAGTAAAGGGCGTATTAAAATGATCTACAATTAAATTAAACGCTTTTTTAATTTCGGTACTGTCTTTCTTTTTTGATGCTGCAAAAATTAAATTCTTGTAATAGCTGGTGGCATTGGGCCAGTTGTAAAATGCTTTTTTGCTACTAATTAATGCGCTGTCAAAATTATTTTTGGCGGCGTAAATAGCGGTTCTTAAAAAGTCGTTGTAATAGAGGTGCGGATTTACGTTGTCGCTTTCTTTTAATAAAGCTAGGGCTTCATCGTATTTTTTATCTCTAATATAATAGCGCGCTATCATGGCTTTTAAAGGAAGGGTAGACGATGACATATCTGGAATAGCAGGTAGTTTTTCTACGTCTTCTGTTTTCATGACAGGGTCCGCGTTTACCTCGCCCATTACAAACTTTTGAATCTTTAAAGAATCATTGGTGAGTTTATGAACATAAATAGATGGTATAATAGCAAGTAGCGCAATGCTAAAAAATGCGCCCATGAGTGATGGACGGACACTTGTATTTTCTTGTTGGTAACTGAGTGGTATAAAAATTAAAGCCGCCGCAATGGCAAGTATCGATTGCATAGCGGTACGCTCGGCAGGGAAATTTAAAAAGGCATCTACTGCATAACAGGTAACAGCCATAAATAATATAGTAGCAGCTAGGTGTAAATGATTGAAAGATTTATTTTTCCAAATACTAAAAGTAGCAATGGGTACGAGTAAAAATAAAAGGGCAAAGCTAATACCACCAAGTACGCCAAGGTCTGCAAACATTTCAAAAAAATCGTTGTGTGCATGGTAGGGTACAAAAAGCTCTGTGGTATGAAATATTTCATAAGGTATACTAGCCAGTTTCCAGTTGCCATAACCACAACCCATGAGCGGATGTTTAATAGAATAGTCGATCGCATTTTTCCATAAACGTAGCCTACTATTTTCTTCACTTGCTACCGTAATGTCACCAATTCTTTTGGTAACTGTTCCGTAACCGCCTTGTGTATCTTGCATTTGAACGGCGGTGTCTAAAAATACATTGGCAATAAAATAACCAATTACAACGGGTACAATTAAATACGCAATTTGTGTAAGGATGGCTTTTTTATTTTCTTTGCTCTTAAAGTAAAGGGTAGTGGCAATAAATATAATGGCTATAATAAGTAGTCCCACATAGGTAGATCTGGTGTTTAAAATAAGTAGCCCTGTAACACCCATTACAAGCACAAAAGCGGCCAGTAGTTTGCCTAGTAATTTATTATTGATGATGAGCCAAAGTATAAAAGGAAATTTGATTAAAATATTAGCAGCTGTAACGTTTTTGTTACCATGGTTGCCCCTTAATGCTAATATGTTTTCATCGAGACCCATAGTGGTGAGATTACTCGAAAAGGTTTTTAACAACACCAAAGAATCGTAGAGTAGTACAAACGCCATGATAACCGAAATTCCCGTTAATAATGCAGGTAGCGGTTGTTTGTAAAATAAAATAGAGAGTACAATAAAAACGAGGTAGGTGGTTACAAGTCTTGCGCCTGTAACCAGCGTTTCGGTGGGGTTAATGGCATAGAAATAGGAGATTGCAGCCCAGGCCACTAAAAAAGAAAAAACAATTGTAAACTTATATTTAAAAATACCTTGTATGGCAGGCGCACAATACTGGCGGTGCATGCCTATAAAAACGATGCCTAATAAGTCTATACAACCTGTGTATAGCCACTGAGGTCCCATTACGTCCGAAGCGCCTAAGTCTGGTATAAAATGAACGAGTAAATAGAGGCCCGCAAAAATGGTGGGCATAATGGGCGTTTGAGCTTTGGTATTCATATTCGCAAATATCTATATAAAATTTATAGTTTACATGGTTTCTGGGAACTCAACCCGAACAAGGCACCAGTTGGCAATATAGTTGGCTTGTGCAACGGGTATATACGGGATTGTAAAAGGAGTTTCCCCGGCCGAATGTAATATAATGGTGCACAAATGATGCGCCCGTAAAAAGGGGCTTGTTTTTATTTCAATGTGCTGGACGTTTTTAAAGTTTAACAGGGTTTGTTCACGCCCCCAAACGCCCTTTA
>CAMAQW010000148.1 GCA_945860335.1 Sediminibacterium ginsengisoli
TGCTATACCTATTACAGGCTCGGTGCAAGTATCAAAGAATTTGACACCGATAAAGGCTTACAACTCGCTATTTTTTTATGTGAAGCCAAGCCAGGTAACTGGGCGCTTTTATTTGAGCCGAGCTGGCTTGCAGCCTGGGGTTCATTAGAGCAAAAATTAGATTTTATTAAGGAGGTGTATCCAGGATACAACCTTGCTAGCATATTTTCTTTTGCGGCGCATTTGTCTACTAGTGTGGATGCCCCTGCCTTTAACAGGAGCCACCTTACTCAACCCGATTTATTTATTCGTATCAGGCCTAAACAGGAGGCTGTTGTTATGGGTAAATTACATAAGGCGCAAATTGCTTTTGAAAAAATATCGGACAGTTGTTACAGGCTTCCGAGCGGTACTAAATTAGATGAAGTGCTACTCATTAATAAAGAAGCGGTGATTCAAGATTACAGCTCGCAACAAATTGGAAGCATGTATGCGCTGGCTACTGCTTTTTCGGATTCTAAAAAAAGAATATGGGATTGTTGTGCGGCAAGTGGCGGTAAATCTATTTTGGCGGTTGATACTTTTGGACAAATCAAATTAACGGCTTCTGATATGCGCGCTTCTATTTTGCGCAATTTGCAAACACGTTTTGCCGCAGCGGGTATGGCCGGTTATCAATCATTTGCAGTGGATTTAACCAGTGCGCACGACCTCAGTAATTTTGCTAAACTAGCAGACTTCATTATTTGTGATGCACCTTGTACCGGCAGCGGCACTTGGGGGAGAACCCCGGAGCACCTCGCTTTTTTTGACGAGGCTTCTATCGATAATTTTAGACAACTGCAACAAACCATTATCACCAATACGATCCCGTATGTAGCAGTTAACGGATATTTTTTATACAGCACTTGTTCGGTGTTTGCAGCAGAAAATGAAGGACAAGTAAAATTTATGGAAACAAATTTTCCGGAATTCGAACTCCTGCACCAACAACTTTTTACGGGGTACGAAGAGAAAGCGGATACCATGTTTGCAGCACTGTTTCAGAAAAAATAAGTAAGGGAAGTTTTATAATAAGATCCCGCGCTGAATAACGCCTCCACCAATAACATCATTGCCTTCATAAAAAACAGCACTTTGTCCGGGCGCAATACTTTTTACAGGCTCGTAAAAACGCGCACGAATACCGTTTTCGGTGTTAAATAAATGACTCGTTGCACCACTGTCTTTGTACCTGATTTTTGTAATGGCTTCGGTACCGTCTTCGATACCATTATATTTCATCCAATTAATTTTAAGCACTTCCATATCGTTTTGATCCAGGTCGGCTTCGGTGCCTAGTACAACGGTATTGGTGTTAGGATCAATGGCAGTAACGTATGCAGGTTTTCCAAGTGCAATTTCAAGTCCTTTGCGCTGTCCAATGGTATAAAAAGGATAGCCTTTGTGTTTGCCAAGTCTTTTCCCTCCTTGGTCTACAAACCATCCTCCATTTACTTTTTCTTCTAATCCGTCAACGTTTCTTTTTAAAAATCCACGGTAGTCATTGTCGGGCACAAAACAAATTTCGTAGCTCTCACTTTTTTTAGCAAGCTCGGGGTAGCCCATATCATGCGCCATTTGTCTGATATCTTTTTTGTGGTATTGACCAAGTGGCATAATGGTCCTGCTCAGTAATTCTTGATCGAGTCCCCAAAGCACATAGCTCTGGTCTTTGGTATCATCGAGGCCTTTACTAATTACGTATCTATTGTTGGTATGCTGTCTCACAGAAGCGTAATGACCCGTTGCAATAAAATCGCATTCGAGTGCATTGGCTCTTTTTAAAAGTGCACGCCATTTAATATGCGTGTTACACATTACGCATGGGTTAGGAGTACGACCTGCTAAATATTCTTCCACAAAATTTTCTACCACAAAATCACCAAACTCATCTCTGATATCTAAAATAAAATGCGGGAATCCATTTTGTACGGCTGCTTGTCTAGCATCATTAAAAGAATCAATATTGCAGCAGCCCGTTTCTTTGGTGCTCGTGCTTCCACTTGTTGCATAATCCCATGTTTTCATGGTAATGCCAATCACTTCATAGCCTTCATTGTGGAGCATAAGTGCAGCTACGGTACTATCAATACCGCCGCTCATGGCTACCAATACTTTTCCTTTCCGGCTCATAGAATTCCTTTTCAGGTGCAAAATTAAGCTAATCGGGGGCTAAATGCCTAAAATCCGCTTATTTCACATGATTTACACCTTACGAAAAGCGAAATTTCACTCTTTTCTCCATTTTACCGATATTTACCCAAAACACACTAGACATGATAAAATTATTAGCGATTGGAAATTTAGGAAAAGACGCCGTTTTAAACAATGTAAATGGCAAAAACGTAATCAACTTTACAGTAGCACACACCGAACGATATAAAGATGCACAAGGCAATCAAAAAGATAAAACCACTTGGGTTGATTGTGCGTATTGGACAGATAGAACAGGCATCGCGCCGTATCTAAAAAAAGGTACGCAAGTATATGTAGAAGGAACACCAGATGTTAGAACCTATACCACACAAGATGGTAGAAATGGTGCTACACTTTCTGTGCGTGTTGCATCGGTTCAACTACTTGGTGCAAAGCCTAGCGAAGGTGGATCTGCTCCTCAATCTGCGCCTTCTTATGGAGGACAATCAAGTGCACCTGCTGCAGGTGACATGAATGAGTCTGACGATCTTCCATTTTAGTTAGAATAATATGCGTTCAATTTTATTTGCACTTTTATTTGTGCTATTTGCGGGAGCGAGTTTGGCACAGGACAAACCTATTTATACTGATGTACTCGTAGTGGGTGGAACCACGGGTGGTATTGCCGCCGCTTTGCAAACAGCAAAGATGGGCGCGAACACCGTTGTGGTAGAACATACACCCTGGCTTGGCGGTATGCTTTCTGCGGCGGCGGTTAGTTGCACCGATGGTAACCACGAATTACGCAGTGGTATCTGGGAAAGTTTTAGACAAGCACTTTACAAACATTATAAGTCTAACAATTTATTTACAGGTTGGGTGAGCGAAACTTGTTTTGAGCCCCATGTAGCAGATAGTATTTTTAAAGCATGGGTGCATGCGCAGCCTAATATGCAGGTCTACTATCATTGGTATTTTGATAAAGCCATCATGGAAGGCAATACCATTAAAGGTGCGGTGTTTGAAAATGTACGCGGTCAAAAATTAACCGTGTACGCAAAGCGTGTGATAGACGCCACCGATTTAGGCGATGTATATGCGGGCGCAGGGGCGGCTTACGATTTAGGTACCGAAGACAGCACGCAAAGTGGTGAAAGAATTGCACCTGGAAAATCAGATGTAATTCAAGATTTAACCTGGGCGGCCGTTTTAAAAGATTATGGTAAGGGTGCCAATAAAACAATTGCTATGCCAGCAGGCTACAATGCACTTGCTTACTATTGTTCTACCGCAGATGCGCCTTGTAATGCAAAGCCGTATAGTTTAGGCACACAAAAAGTGCTCGAGTATGGTCGCGTAAAAACAACGGATGGTTCTTTAAAATACATGTTAAACTGGCCAGCATTTGGAAACGATTATTATATCAATGTAGTTGAAAAAAAGCCCATCGAAAGAGAAGCGCATTATAACGCCGCTAAAAATTTTACGTTAGGCTTTATTTATTTTTTACAAACAGAATTAAAGCAGCCACAAATTGGCCTTGCTACCGATGAAGTAAATGAAGGTATGGCCTATATGCCTTACAATAGAGAGGGGCGTAGGTTAAAAGGAAAAGTGCGTTTGAATATTGATCATATTGCTAAGCCATTTAATTATAATTTATACCGCACTGGAATTTCTGTGGGTGATTATCCTGTAGATCATCACCATGCAAGATATAATGGCAAGGTTCCTCCAATTCCATTTCCATCAGTACCCTCATTTAATATTCCATTAGGCGCTTTAATTCCAGAAAATACACAAGGATTAGTCGTATGTGAAAAAGGAATTAGTGTCAGTAATATTGCCAATGGAACAACACGCTTACAACCGGTTGTTTTATTGACTGGACAGGCTGCTGGAATGCTTGCAGCTATTTCTTTTAAGCAAAATATTCCGGTACAAAATGTTTCTGTAACGGCCGTTCAAAAAGAGCTCTTACAAGAAAAGGTTTACTTAATGCCTTACTCCGATGTAAAGCACACCGATAAAGCGTTTGAAGCCGTTCAGTGGATTGGTTCTTGGGGCATTATTAAGGGCATTGGAAAATCTGTGGGTTGGGCTAATAAAACTTATTTTAAACCAGATTCACTGGTAACGTTTTCAGAAATTAGCGCTGGCTTACAAGCGCTCGTGCCAATTCGTTTTTCTGAAAAAATAAAACCCAATGATCTTGTAACAACAGCGGTGCTATTTGAAATGATTGCTGGTTTTAATAAAGCAGTTGCAAAAAATAGTAAGGCGGCGCGTGCTAATAAATTATCTGATAGTTTTTTAATTACAGATCAAACCTATACAAATGCTGGACTAGCGGTACCTGCTCTTACAAAAACGTTAACGCGCAAAGAAGCGAGTTTTATTTTGTTTCAGTTGGCAAAAGGGTTGGACTATCTCGAAAAAGATTTATCGGGAGCCGTCTTTTTTAAATAATTATTCATGACTGTTTTCTCTTACCAACAATTATACAGTTTTACCGAGTCGGTTTTTTTAGCCATGGGTTGTTCTGCAAAAGATGCATCAACAGCAACTAAGGTTTTAATTGCTGCAGACTTACGCGGCATCGATTCACATGGTGTTGCACGCTTAAGTGGATATGTGCGTTTGTGGGAAGCAGGCCGAATCAATGCTACGCCAAATTTATCTATTGTGCATGAAACCCCTTCTACAGCTGTTGTTGA
>CAMAQW010000149.1 GCA_945860335.1 Sediminibacterium ginsengisoli
TTATTTTAATAACTGAATGTTTACAAAATCCATATCAGCAAATGACATGTTTTCGCCGGCCATTGCCCATATAAATGAGTATGACGCTGTTGCAACACCACTATGGATACTCCATGATGGAGACACAATACCTTGTTCATTGTTTAAGAATAGATGTCTTGTTTCGTGTGGCTCACCCATGAAATGAATGACACGTTGAGTTTCAGGCAAATCAAAATAGAAATATGCTTCCATGCGACGGTCGTGCAGGTGCGCTGGCATGGTATTCCAAATGCTACCTGGTTTAAAGTTGGTTACGCCAAGTACGAGTTGGCAACTTTTTAAACCATCGGCGTGAATGTATTTATTAATGGTACGGTGGTTCGCTGTTTCTGCACTACCCATTTCGGCAGGGGTAGCATCTTTACTTTGCATTAACTGCGTAGGATAATTTGCGTGCGCAGGACAAGAAAATAAAATAAATTTAGAAGGATTGCTAGGATCAGTGCTCGCATGAAAAGTAACTTCTTTATTACCCATACCAATGTATAAGCAATCGATTTTGTCTAGGGTATAAATTTGACCTTCTACGGTTACGCTTCCGGCGGCACCAATGTTTACAATACCAAGTTCTCTTCGGTCCAAAAAGTTTTCTGACTTTAAAGCGTCGTAGGTACCCAGCTGAATAGCAGCAGTAGTAGGGGTTGCAGCGCCTACCACCATGCGGTCGTAATGCGTATATACAAAATTGATCGCACCTGGTTCTACTAAATTGTCCAGTAAAAATTTAGCTCTAATTTGCTCGGTGGTATACTTTACAAAATCTTCGGGATGTACTTGGTGAATAATTTTCATGTGAATGTATTTAAAGTGTTTATTTAATTGTTAATGACAAATTTGTTTTCTTGAATAGTGCCGCTATTAACGGTGATATTATTTTTTTGGTAATGAAATGCTTTGGTGTTATCTGTGTAAGCAACTGTTTTACCCGCTATATTGGAGCTGGTAAAAACATTGTTATTTACATTTGATTGTTGCACTCCAAATAGTTCAATAAGCGCACCATTTGCTGTGCAATTTAGCATTTTATTGTTGGAGAAAGTAAAGATGGGTCCCATAGTGCTTTCGTCGTTTCCACCTCTGTAAATAGTAGCAAGTTGCCCACTATGGTTTGTGAAACTATTGTTGGTAACAACAATTCTTTCGGCGTTGTAGTAACCCTTGTTATCATCCTCGTCTTTTAATGAGAGCAGGGCAGCTTTGTTGTTTTCAAAAACACTATTTTGAATGGTAATCTTGTCTAAATAACTAGACTTTGGTGCCATAACAATTGCGGCGCCTACAAAGCCTTGAATTTTGCAGCCGGTTATATCAATGCTACTATGAATACCCGAACCATCACTTGTAACTGCCATAAAATATTGCGCAGCAACTGCACTGGCGTTGATACTACTATTTTGTATTGTTAATTGCGCGTTTTGTTGGAGGGTAAATAAATTATTTAAAGCGCTGCTGGTTGCAAAATTTACAGCCGCGCCGTTGCTTGTAATTGTTATGTTACCCTTAATGGTAATAGGTTTTTCAAATTGGTACGAACCTGCTTTTAATGTAATTTTTGAATTTGCGCCTGCGCTGATTGCAGTTACTAATTCGCTTGCGGTTGAAACGGTTGTCGTTTTTTGAGCATTTGCGTTACTTGTGTTTGCGTTGTTTGTTGTTGTGCTTATTGCGTTGTTTGTTGTTGCGATTTTTGCGTCGCTCACTTTTTTGGACTCCCAGCTGTTGCCAAGTTTTGGTGCGTTTGCAAGTAGCGCACTAAAATAATTTAAATTGTTTGCGCCAATGGTGTTTGAAAATGCGCGAACACCTCTTGTGCTAGCGATAGCATTTAAGGAGTCCAGAATTTTTTTTGTGGCGTTATTGGCGCCGGAGGCGCCAATAACAGGAAAGCCTTTGCTGTTCCATTTTTGCATTGATATAGCACCCGCAGTAAAGCCCTGAACACCGGGGTTTGTAAGTGAAGCACTAAACACATTGCCAGCAGCAAACACACTGTCAATTGTTGAAACGGTATAACAAAGAGGTCCGGGGGTATTTGCGTAAAAGAGGTTATTAAGGAGGAGCACATTTTTAGGGTCAACGCTACGCTCTGTATCTTTTCCTTCGCTAATACTAAATGGTGTACAGTTTAAAAAAGTATTATTGGCAATAACGGCGTCTCTTACCGGTAAATAACGGTTTGCTGGTGAGTTAAATACACCTGCCATAATAGCTAATGGCGATCTAAATCCTTGCCCTTTGCAATGACTCATAAAATTATTTACAATCCAGTTGCCTTCGTTGATAACCCTTACACCGCCGGTACCTTCTTTATCGTTTCCGTAAAACAAATTGCCTTCTACGGTATTATCGTTGCCATGCCTTAATACCACAGCTCCTTGACATTCTTTAAATACATTACCAACAACTTTATTACCGCAAGATTTAATAGAAACAATTTCAGTTTCACCATCACAGTATTCGAAAAAATTATTTTTTATAACCGTATTGCTATAAAATGTGCAGTGCTGTGATACGCCCACCCTAATCATTTCTCCTGCGTTGCTACCAAGTGGTTTTCTGATTCCAAAATAATTACTATCAATACTATGATTGTTGATTCTACTTCTATCGTCATCAAGTAATACGGCAACAAGTACGCCTAAATTGGTTTTATCGGTAAAATTGCAGTGGTCCACTCTGTTGTTTTTGCCAGATAAGGTGAGCCAATGATTTTCATCTAAACGTAGGGGGTTATTAAAACTTTGAATGCTAGAAGCCGTTATTCTAGAGTTGTTGGCTACCTCTTTTCCATGGCTAAATTGCCAAACATGATTTTTTCCCGCATAACCCTCTTTAAAAACAATCCCACTTACAGTAATGTATGTGCCTGTTATATGTAAATAACTGTTACCTGTAAAAACTACGCCACCCGGCACTTGCGCCATAAATACAATGGGCTGACGCGCCGTTCCCTTGGCACTAATTATAAGGTTGCAATTAGGATAGTTGCCACTTTTAATAACAACGGTATCTCCAGCTTTAGCTTGTAAGCCAGTTTTTACCAATTCTTGCGTAGTACTTACACTTAATTTATTTGCCCATCCCTGTATAGTGCTGAGCAACATAACTGCAACGAATATTTTTTTCATGGTTTTATTTTTTATCGCCTCTTTGATGACGTTCTTATAAAAAGTTTAGGCTTTATAATTATTTCTTGATCAGACATGCCTGCTGCGCCACTCATCATTTCTATATAAGCCCTTGCAGTTGCTTTGCCAATTTCAAATGCATACATTTCTACGCTTGAAATAGCTGGCGTTACGAGACTTACAATAGGTTCATTGTTAAAACCTACAAGTCCTATGTCATGCGGCATAGAAAGTCCTTTTTCTTTAATGGCAAGCATGGCACCAATAGCCATACGATCACTAATTGTAAAAATAGCATCGGGTCTATTTTTAGAAGCGAGTAATTCTTTGGTTGCTTCGTAGGCGTATTGCTGGTTAAAATCACAATGAATAATATGACCCTTATCTGCACGTAAACTATGTGTTTTAAGGGTTTGGAGGTACCCTTCCATTCTTTTATTACTAATATTTAAATTTTCGGGACCTGCTAAAATGGCTATTTTTTTATACCCCTGTTCTATTAAATGTTCGGTGGCTTGGACACCACCATCTATATTATCGAGTCTAATTTTTGGCGCAGCAATATTGTTTACAATTCTATCGAATAATACAAGTGGTATTTTTTTGTCTTGAATTTTTTTGATGTGTTCAAAAATTTTAGTTTCACTAGAAACTGATACAATGAATCCGTCTACCAAACTATCAAGTAATCTTTTCGTGTTTACAATTTCTCTGCCGTAGCTTTCGTCACTTTGACAAACCATTACGGTATAGCCTGCTTCTAATGCAACCTCGTCAATTCCTTTTACCATGGTAGCAAGTACGTAATCCAAGTTGGGAATGATAACCCCAATGGTGTTGGTTTGTCTGTTGAGTAAACTTAAAGCCAATCTGTTGGGCTGGTAATCGAGTTTATCAGAAAGTGCCTTTACGGCAGCCTTAGTTTCTGCCTTCACGTCTGGTGCATCTCTTAGGGCTCTACTCACAGTGGAAGTAGAGATATTAAGCGCAATGGCAATGTCTTTTATGGTGGTTTGTTTTTCCATAGTTCAGTATAAAAATAAGTGGCAATAAATACAATTTACGGGAAAAAACCGGCAGCGTTACCGGTAACGTTATCGGAAATTATAATTATATATTATCTAATAAAAAACCATTATCATTAGTAATTATCTAATAATAATGATTAAAATATAGATAAAATAATAGTGCCTTGTTGATGCGAACCTCTGCAATTGCACTTAATATTACCCAACGATTGACCGCTTTTTAACTGCTTTATGAAAAAGACGATAGTATTTTTTGTGATTTCCTCGGCTGCTATTTTGATGCATACGACTCTCTTTGCACAAAAGCATCCCCTTGCATTTGCAACCGCAAGTGATATTGCGCTCGTTAAAAAAAGTATCCCAACCAATCCTTTGGTCAAAGAGTCTTTCGATGAAATCAAAAAATCGGTGGATGCAAATTTGGGAAAAGACATTGATGTGCCAGTTCCTAAACACGCTGGCGGGGGATATACGCATGATAAACACAAGGATAATTACACCATCATGTTTAATAGTGGTATGCTTTATCAGCTAACTGGCGATGTTAAATATGCAAAACTTGTAAAAGATTTATTTTTCAAATACGCAGTATTAAATCCAACCTTAAAAAATCATCCGGAGGCAACAAGTTCTTC
>CAMAQW010000150.1 GCA_945860335.1 Sediminibacterium ginsengisoli
ATGTACATGAATCAGTACGATAATTTGGCCAACCGTCAAGCGCATTACGAATCTACTGGTCCCGAAATTTGGGAACAAACAGAAGGTAAAATCACACACTTAATATGTACAGCTGGCACGGGCGGAACCATTACCGGTACTGCGATGTATTTGAAAGAAAAAAATCCAAACATTAAAATATGGGCAGTTGATGTATACGGTTCATTACTTACAAAATATTACAACACCGGTGAAATAGACATGAATGAAGTACACCCGTATATTTCTGAAGGTTTTGGGGAAGACTTTGTACCTCAAAACTATGACATGAGTGTGATTGATAAATTTGTTCAAGTAACCGATAAAGACGGCGCGGTAATGGCACGTCGTATCGCAAAAGAAGAAGGACTCTTTTGCGGTTATAGTGCAGGTAGTTGTTTGCAAGGTTTACAACAATTAAAACATGAATTAAAACCCACCGATGTTGTGGTATGTATTTTTCATGACCACGGCAGTCGTTATGTAGGAAAAATTTACAACGACGAGTGGATGATGGAGCGTGGATTTTTAGATGTGAAAACATTTAAAGACATCGTGAGTGGTAGGGCCGGGCAAAAATTAATTACCGTTTCTCCCGATCATTTAATTGCAGAAGCTGTTGCTCTCATGAAAAAATATGACATCGAACATATTCCTGTCATGGACACGCAAAACATGGTTGGATCACTCAGTGAAAATGGACTCTTTCAACAAATATTTACCAACCCCGATATCAAAAATCAGTTGGTAGGCAGTGTTATGGAACAGCCCTACCCTGTTGTAGATTTTTTAACCCCTGTAGAAAAACTGGGCACTTTAATCAACCAAAAAAATGGCGCCGTTATTGCAAGGGACGAAAAGGGAGATCACCATATCGTTACCAAGTATGACGTGATCCAAAGTCTTACGAAATAACACCCCAATGGGCCCATTCATATGGCTTTTTGGTGCATAAAAGCTAACAGATGTTTGGGGGCAATAAAGTATCTTGCAGCCTCATATTTATACGAAACATACAAGAATTAATACACATGAAAAAGTACAGAGCTGGCGTCTTATTTGGAGAAGAATTAGAAAACTTATACAACGACGCAAAAAACAATCAATTCGCACTTCCTGCCGTAAATACAATTGGCACCAATAATATCAATGCAACTCTCGAAACAGCAGCAAAAGTAAACTCACCTGTTATCATTCAATTTTCAAATGGTGGCGCGCAGTTTATTGCTGGTAAGGGCATGCCCAACGATCAGTTACAAGCCAATATTTCAGGTGCTGTTTCTGGTGCTTTACACATCCATAACGTAGCTAAGCATTATGGCGTACCTGTGGTACTGCATACTGACCATGCTTCTAAAAAATGGCTTCCATGGATTAGTGGTTTATTAGACGCTGGTGAAGCTTTTCACAAAGAAAAAGGTCAGCCCCTTTTTAGTTCACACATGCTTGATTTATCTGAAGAATCTTTAGAAGAAAATATTGAAACCTCGGTTGCATTTTACAAGCGGATGGCACCACTAGGTATGAGTATCGAAATAGAACTTGGTGTTACTGGTGGTGAAGAAGATGGCGTAGACAATAGCGGCGTAGAAAACGATAAATTATATACACAACCAGAACACGTTGCATACTCTTACAAAGAGTTGAGCAAAGTGGGTAACCTCTTTACCGTAGCTGCTGCTTTTGGAAACGTACACGGTGTTTACAGCCCAGGTAACGTAGAACTTCGTCCTGACATTTTACACAATAGCCAAATCCATATTCAAAAAGAATTTAACACCGCAGAAAAACCGGTATACTTTGTATTCCATGGTGGTAGTGGTTCTCCACAACATCAAATTAGAGAAGCCATTGGATATGGTGCGATCAAAATGAACATCGATACCGATTTACAGTGGGCTTTCTGGGAAGGTATCAACGAATTTTATAAGAAAAATGAACCTTACCTACAAGCACAGTTAGGTAATCCAGATGGTGCCGATAAGCCCAATAAAAAATATTACGATCCAAGGGTTTGGTTGCGTAAAGGTGAAGAAAGCTTTAGCAAACGTTTAGAAATTGCTTTCGAAGATTTAAACTGTATCAATAGAAACGCTTAATCTATTTCCCTTCATATTAAAAGGTTGCACGTATGAAAAAAGAACGAGAAGAAGATTTTGAAGCCAATTTAACCGGCGAAGAATTGCAAGAGCAAGAAAATGCTAAACCACGTTGGTTTAAGCGTATTCGCAAAGGTATTTTAACCTCAACCGCAGATAAAAAAGAAACGCCCGAAGGACTTTGGAACAAATGTCCTGAGTGCAATCATATATCAACTACCACCGAGCTCGCCGAAAACTTATACGTGTGTGATAAGTGTAACCACCACCACCGTATTGGAAGTCAAGAATATTTTGACATCTTATTTGATGATGGAAAATACACCGAACTATTTGACAACATCAAAAGTAAAGACGCCCTTGGCTTTACCGATTTAAAGCCCTACCAAAAAAGACTAGATGATATTCATGCCGCTACCGATCTAAAAGATTCGATGCGCGTGGCTACCGGCACACTAGTGGGTGAAGGCTATGTCATCGCTTGTATGGATTTTGAATTTATTGGGGGCTCTTTAGGAAGTGTGATGGGTGAAAAATTTAGCCGTGCCGTAGATTATTGTATCGAGCACAAACTCCCTTATTTAGTAATTAGTAAAAGTGGCGGTGCCCGCATGATGGAAAGTGCTTTCAGCTTAATGCAACTTGCAAAAACAAGCGGCAAACTTTCGCAACTATCGGATGCTGGCTTACCATTTATATCACTTCTCACAGATCCTACTTTTGGAGGTATCTCTGCGAGCTTTGGTATGCTTGGCGATTTAAATATCGCTGAACCAGGCGCACTCATAGGTTTTGCAGGACCAAGGGTTATTAAAGAAACGATCAAAAAAGATTTACCACCCGGATTCCAAAGAAGTGAATTTTTATTGGAACACGGCTTTTTAGACTTCATTGTAGAGCGAAAAAATTTAAAAGAAAAACTAGCTCAACTAGCGGTGCTGTTTAAGGGGTAATATACATCCCATGGCAAACGAAATGAACAACCGGCAGGCTTACTTTAACTACCACATCGAAGATAAATATGTGGCTGGTATTGTTTTGCTTGGTACGGAAGTAAAATCCATTAGAGACGGTAAACTAAGTTTCAACGATGCGTTTTGCCTTTTTGATGATGGTGAACTTTGGATGCGTGGTCTTTTTATTGCCTCCTACACCCATGGCACGGCCAATAACCACATTGCTGTTCATGACCGCAAACTACTACTCAATAAAAAGGAGTTAAAAAAAATACAAGGGCGCTTAAAAGAAAAAGGCTACACCATTATTCCGCTGCGCGTTTTTTTTACCGATAAAAATTTAGTGAAAGTAGAAATAGGACTTGGAAAAGGTAAAAAACTACACGACAAACGTGAAACCATGAAAGCACGCGATGTAGAAAAAGAAATGAAAAGATATTTAAAATAAAAAAAAGACGTTGAATATTCAACGTCTTTTTTTTATGCTGTTACACTTAGATATTATCCAAGTTTCACTTTTAAGTTTTGATCTAGTGCATCTAAAAACTCTTCGGTGTATAAATAATGTTCGCCGTGGTTTACTTTATTACCATGGATACAAACCGCTAAGTCCTTGGTCATTTTACCACTCTCAACAGTTTCAACACAAACCGCTTCTAGTGCATGACAAAAATTAATAAGCTCTTGGTTGTTATCAAGCATGCCTCTAAATTCTAAACCTCTAGTCCATGCAAAAATAGATGCAATAGGGTTTGTAGAAGTTGGCTTTCCTTTTTGGTGCTCTCTGTAGTGACGCGTAACAGTACCGTGTGCTGCTTCTGCTTCCATTACTTTACCATCCGGTGTTACAAGTGTAGAAGTCATTAAACCAAGTGAGCCAAAACCTTGTGCTACGGTATCAGACTGTACATCACCATCATAATTCTTACAAGCCCACACAAAATTACCGTTCCACTTTAAAGCACTCGCTACCATGTCATCAATTAAGCGGTGTTCGTATGTGATCCCAGCTTCAGCGTATTTTGCTTTAAACTCATTTTGGTATACTTCTTCAAAAATATCTTTAAATCGACCATCGTATTTTTTTAAGATGGTATTTTTAGTAGATAAATACAAAGGCCATTTTTTAACAAGCGCCTGATTAAAACAAGCTCTTGCAAAACCAAAAATACTTTCGTCAGTATTGTACATAGCCATGGCAACGCCGTCTCCTTTAAAGTTAAACACTTCAAATTCTTGAACGTTTCCATCTTCGCCTTCAAACTTCACTGTTAATTTACCCTTACCTTTTGTAACAAAGTCAGTAGCACGGTACTGATCACCAAATGCGTGACGACCAATACAAATAGGTGCTGTCCAGTTTGGAACTAAGCGGGGTACATTGCTACAAACAATTGGCTCTCTAAAAACAGTACCATCTAAAATATTACGGATGGTTCCGTTCGGGCTCTTCCACATTTGCTTGAGCTTAAACTCTTCTACTCTTTGCTCGTCTGGCGTAATGGTAGCACATTTGATACCAACACCATATTGTTTGATCGCATTGGCTGCATCAATGGTAACCTGGTCGTTGGTTTCATCTCTATATTCCATACCCAAATCGTAATATTTAATATCAACTTCTAGGTAGGGTAAAATTAATTTGTCTTTGATAAATTTCCAGATGATACGTGTCATCTCATCACCATCCAATTCATCAACTGGATTTGCCACT
>CAMAQW010000151.1 GCA_945860335.1 Sediminibacterium ginsengisoli
AATTTGTACCTATTTAATGATCCCGATGTATTTTTCTTTGTGCTGATAAATAGCAATGCCATTTAACAATAAAAGCAATACACCAATACCAGGTGCTTGTGCAATTAACAATTCAAACAATAAAATGTTCACTACGATAGGTGCAAGTAGCAACAGGCCTAGGGCACGCAAAGGTTTGATAAAAAGTAATAATCCAACCACTACTTCAAGTGTTTTGACTACCAATAAATATTTAGTTGGATAAAACAAATCAAAAAAGGCCTTTACATTTCCAGTTGTTTCTGGCATAGGCATGAAATTGAAAAAGTAATTAGCGCCAAATACAACAAATACAAAGGCTAATAAAAAAGAGGGGGCTTGTTTTAAGTAATTCAATGGATTATGTTTTTAAAATAAATATTACCACTGCATAGGTACTTCAATCACTAGTAATGAAGATTTTGCTGTAGCTGAAAATTCAAAGGCATCTGTTTCTGATATAGCAATAGCGTCTCTTGCACCTAGTGCCTGCTCACCAATTTTAATTTGGCCGTTTACAACAATAACATACACACCGCCGCCTGATTTATGGAGGTTGTAGGTTTGTGTTTGGTTAGCATCAAAATCACCTAATGAAAACCAAGCATCCTGATTGATCCAAACAGCGTTGTCATTATCAGGCGCTACAACCGTTTGAAATTTATTGATACGGTCTGCTGCACTAAATGTAAGTTGCTCGTAACGAGGTTTAATATTTTTTTCTTTTGGAAAAACCCAAATCTGAAATAGCTTAACTGGTTTATCGTTATTGGCATTGTATTCACTATGGTAGATACCAGAACCGGCACTCATAATTTGTACATCGTTGGCTCTAATAATTTCATCACGACCGGTAGAGTCGTTGTGGTGCAGGTCTCCTTCTAATGGTATGGTAACAATTTCCATATTATCATGCGGATGCTTGCCAAAACCCATTCCAGCATCGATATGATCATCATTGATAACGCGCAGCGCACCAAAGTGAACCCGCGCTGGATTATTATATTGTCCAAAACTAAAATAGTGATAGGTATCCAGCCAGTCAAATTTAACGTGGCCTCTACTTGCAGCTGTATGTAATTCTGTTTTCATCTTCAATTACTTTCTATTTGCAGTAGCTTTAGAAGCTGCATCTTTCCAATCTTTTAAGCTATCGCAGTTGCCATATTCGGTATCGATAGACACATAATAGGTAGGGATATGGTCTTTAAACCATTTTTCTAACACGCTACCCTTTTTTTCTTCGATGGCGCGCTGTGCAATACGGTTGTAATCATCCAGCATATTTTCACGGTGTGGTTCTGTTCTACGCTTTAAATTAATAAGGCGTACTGCTTTTCTATTACGCTCGTCTATGTATACCTGAGGTGCACTGTATTGACCAGGCTTTAAATTTTTAAGTGCCACTACCATGTCTTTATCGAGCATGTCAATGGTTAAAAATACAGATCCGTTTGGACCCGCCACCGAGCCAGCGCTAAACTTACTGTTTTCGTCGTCACTAAACTTGCTAACTGCTTCATTAAAAGCAAGCGAACCATTAACCAATGCCGTTTTAATAGAATCCACTTTTGTAGTAGCTTCTTTAATTTCATCATCGGTTACCGGAGGAATACGTAGGATATGTCTTACCACGGCTTCGTCACCACTGCGACTTACAAGTTGTATGATATGTAATCCAAACTTCGATTTTACAACGGGAGAAATCTGTCCTTCTTTTAAACGAAAAGAGGCCGACAAGAAAGCAGGATCCCAAGTTTTTTCGTTTCTATTTAAAGTGTACTGTCCACCAGCGTCTTTACTTCCTGGATCTTCTGAATATAATTTTACCAGCTGCTCAAACTTTTGTTTGCCAGACTCCACTTGTTTTTTATAATCAAGCATTTGCTTAGCCACATACTCTTCTACGTCTTTATTGGCTTTTGGAACGATGACTACTTGACTAATTTCAACTTCGCTCTCATAAAAAGGCAAACTATCTTTTGGAATTTTTGCATAGTAAGCGCGTACTTCGTTAGGCGTGATTTTTACGTTGCCTACAATTTTCTTTTGCATTTCTTCGGCAAGCTTTTGCGCTCTAAATGCTTCTCTAAAATCTTCTTTTAATTGGTACACTGTTTTACCAGCAATTTCTTCTAGTAAATCTTTAGAACCATATTGTTGAATCGCACCTCTAATTCTGTTATCAAGTGCGGCATCAATTTCATCTTCACTAATTTTAAGTGAATCTTTTTCACCTTGAAGCACAAGTGCTTTTTGAATGAGCTGTCCTTCCATGATCTGACATGCAGTAGGTATCGTTACATTTTCTTGACCCTGCGCCTGACGCTTTAAGTCTAAGAGTGCATTTTCTACATCAGAACGCAAAATAATTTTATCACCTACCTGACCAATAATTTTATCGGCAACCACTTTTTTAGACTGAGCCGCAGCATGCTTCGTAAACAAACCCGCAGCAGCAATCATCACAACAAACAAGAATACTTTTTTCATAAAATCTAAATAGTTACTCAAATGTACTAAAAGCGCAATCCCGACAACAGGGTCGGGATCGCTTTTAACAAAATTTATAAGGTACGTTTTACTTCCTCTTCTTCAAAGGCCTCAACAATATCCCCTACTTTAAGGTCACTAAAGTTTTTGATGGTTAAGCCGCACTCCATATTGGATGCAACTTCTTTGGCATCATCTTTAAATCTTTTGAGACTTCCAAGTTCGGCTGCTTGTCCTTCTCCTTTAGGATATTCAACAATACCGTCTCTGATAATTCTAATTTTACTGTTACGACTAATTTTTCCGTCAAGTACAAAACAACCAGCCACAGTGGCTTTATCAAATTTGTATACTTCACGTACTTCAACGTTGGCAATAATTTTCTCTTGGTACTTCGGTTCAAGCATACCTTCCATCGCGCTCTTGATTTCATCAATTGCGGTGTAGATGATAGAGTATAATTTGATTTCAACACCTTCAGTTTCTGCAAGTTTATTAGCCTGCATAGAAGGACGAACGTTAAATCCAATGATAATTGCATCAGATGCAGCAGCAAGTAATACATCAGATTCTGAAATCTGACCTACACCCTTTAATACCACTCTAATAGCAACTTCGGCAGTAGATAATTTTTGTAATGAATCCGATAATGCTTCTACAGAACCATCCACGTCACCTTTGATGATGATGTTTAATTCTTTAAAGTTACCTAGTGCTAAACGTCTACCAATTTCATCAAGTGTGATATGTTTTCTAGCACGTAAACCTTGCTCACGTAAAAGTTGTGCACGTTTAGTTGCTACTTCTTTTGCTTCAGCTTCGTCTGTAAATACTTTAAACTTCTCACCTGCTTGTGGTGCACCATTTAAACCAAGTATCACAACTGGTGTAGATGGAGGTGCCACTTCAATACGCTGGTTGCGTTCATTAAACATCGCTTTTACACGACCATAATGTTGTCCAGAAACAATTAAGTCTCCTTGACGAAGCGTTCCGTTTTGTACTAAAATGGTAGCCACATATCCACGGCCTTTATCGAGTGATGCTTCAATAATAGTTCCAGAGCCTTCTTTATTAGGGTTGGCTTTTAAATCTAATAGTTCAGCTTCTAACAATACTTTTTCTAAAAGCGCGTCTACATTTAAACCTTGTCTAGCAGATAATTCTTGGTTTTGGAATTTACCACCCCAAGCTTCTACTAAAATGTTCATTTGTGAAAGTTGCTCGTATATCTTTTGCGGATTTGCTCCGTCTTTATCAATCTTGTTCACCGCAAAAATCATTGGTACGTTTGCAGCTTGTGAGTGCGAGATAGCTTCTTTTGTTTGAGGCATCACGGCATCATCGGCAGCAACTACAATAATTGAAATGTCGGTTACTTTAGCACCACGCGCACGCATCGCGGTAAACGCTTCGTGACCCGGTGTATCTAAGAAAGTAATCGCTTTTCCTGTTGGCGTTGTTACCTCATAAGCACCAATGTGCTGTGTGATACCACCCGCTTCACCTGCTACTACGTTTGCATTACGGATATAATCTAGTAATGAAGTTTTACCGTGATCCACGTGACCCATGATGGTTACAATAGGTGCACGTTCTACAAGTGACGCTTCATCATCTTCATCTTCTTCTTCATCAAATTCGTCAGCATCATCAATACCTATAAAATCAACTTCAAATCCAAATTCACTAGCAACTAATTCAATAACTTCTGCATCCAAACGTTGGTTGATAGAAACCATGATACCAAGGTTCATACATTTTCCAATAACGTCTGCAAAACTTACGTCAATTAAGTTTGCCAACTCACTTACGGTAACAAATTCTGTTACTTGTAGTTTGTTGTCTTCAGTCATTTCACCCATCGCTTCTGCAGCTTCGTCACGCTTAGCTCTACGGTATTTTGCTTTTAAGCTCTTACCTTTTCCGCCAGCACCTGCAAGCTTCGCTTGGGTTTCTCTGATTTTTTCTTGAATTGCTTTTTGATCAATTTCTTTATCCTCAACAGGGGCACGTTTGCCTCTATCATTTCTATTACCACCTCTGTTACCACCTGGTCCACCGCCTCTATTAAATTGACCACCGCCGCCACCGCCCTGACTATTTCTGTTGTTAGCAGCAACAATAGGTCTGTTAGGACCACTTACTGGTTTACCGTCTGCCCCAAGTGTTGGTGCAGCAGGTGCAGGTTTACCATCTACCGGAATACGTTTGCGCTTGCGCTTTTCGTCTCTTGCCGCTGGCTTAGGACGCGTATCACTATTGATAGGTA
>CAMAQW010000152.1 GCA_945860335.1 Sediminibacterium ginsengisoli
AGCACTTAGTCATAGCCTGCTGTATGCCCAAATCGTCTACAGCAAAAACATCTTCCCGACCCAGCGAAAACATGAGCAGCATTTCTACGGTCCATTTACCAACGCCTTTTATTTGAGTAAGCAGTTCAATAATTGCTTCGTTGGAAAGCCCCTGTAGTTTTTTATCGGTTATTTTATGTTCGAAGCAAAAATTTGCAACTGCATAGATGTATTTGATTTTCGCATAACTGATACCAATTCCTCTCAACGTATCTTCTGGGGTGTCCAATACTTTTTGAATAGTTGGCTTTTTGGATAGGTATAATGATAAAAAACGTTCATAAATAATGGCTGCAACTTTCGTACTTAACTGCTGGCTAATAATGCTTGCCATAAGCCTAATTGGAATATTTTTTTGAAGCGCTAATACATGCGTTTCACCTTTTAAAATGGGTGCTAACCGCTTATCCTTTTGCAAATGTTTTTTATACGACATATGGCAAGTTACAAACCCTAAATTATCTTTCAAAACCAATTAGAAGTAGTAGCTTAGTGTAAAATTTAACGGTTTATGCTATCCCGCATGTTCACCTTGTTTTTACTCGCTTTTTCGCTTCAATCTTTGGCGCAAAAAAATACGCCAACATACCATAAAAATGAGACGGCCATAAGAGCGCTTTTAGCTGCGCAAACAAAGGCATGGAATGAAGGGGATTTAGTGGGTTTTATGGAAGGCTACCTGCCTTCCGACTCCCTTTTATTTGTTGGCAAATCGGGTCCAACTTATGGTTTTACGAATACACTTAACAATTATAAAAAAGGCTACCCAGACACTGCTTCAATGGGTAAACTAACATTCACATTACTTGCTGTAACACCCATCGAAAAAAAGCATTACCGTGTTTTAGGAAAATGGTCATTACAAAGAAGCAAAGGAGATGTTAGCGGCTATTTTACGCTGCTACTTCAAAAAATAAAAGGAAAATGGTTTGTTATTCAAGACCATAGCAGTTAATTAAAAACAATAAAATTTATATACCATGGCACTCATTATTTTGGGCATTATTGTACTTGTTACAGGCATTTTTATTCTTAAGCAAAAAGAAGAATTACATAAATTAGGTAGGGGCATAAGAAGCACTGGTGTTGTGCTTATCATCATTGGCGCCTTAAACGCATGTGTAAAACAAATAGATGCGGGTCAAATTGGCGTTACCAGCTTATTTGGTAAAGTGTCTAATGAAGTGCTTACCCCCGGACTCAATTTTGTTAACCCACTTGTAAACGTATACAATGTTGATATAAAAACACTGAACTATACCATGAGTGGTGTTCATAATGAGGGCGAAAAAGAGGGCGATGATGCGATTCGTGTACTTGCCTCGGACGGACTAGAAGTAACCATCGACCTCACTGTTTTATACCGTGTAGTTGGTACAGAAGCGCCAAGATTAATCAAAGAAACAGGGCTCGATTATAAAGACAAAATTGTACGCCCACTTACTAGAACAAAAATTAGAGATAACGCTGTATACTTTACTGCCATTGACTTGTACTCTACCAAGAGGGATCAATTTCAGAATAGAATATTTACAACCATCGAAGCTGATTTTAAAAAAAGAGGCTTGATACTCGAGCAGTTATTACTCAGAAACATTACCCTTCCTAATAACGTTAAAACTTCTATCGAAGAAAAAATTAAGGCAGAACAAGACGCGCAAAAAATGGAGTTCGTACTTCAAAAAGAAAAACAAGAAGCAGAACGTAAGCGTGTAGAAGCACAGGGTATTGCAGATTATCAACGCATTATTAGTACCGGCTTAAACGATAAACAATTACAATACGAACAAATTCAAATGATGAAGGGTCTTATTACTTCACCTAATTCAAAAGTAATTGTGATGGGTAAAGGAAATACGCCTGTTATTTTAGACAGTAAGGATAAATAATTATTCTTCGTTGTAATCGATGGGATCTTTCCATTTATTGTATAAATACCAAAACAACAGTCCAGTGCTTAATAATAGCCAGGTATAAAAAATAAGATTGGCTGTGGTAAAACTACTTTCCCAATAAGCGGCGCCATACATGATGCCCGCACATGAATTAACGGCCATCCATAACAAAAACATGGATAAGGTATTTACAATTCTAATCAAATATTTACGTACACCTGGTTCCATATGATTAATCTAAACTTTGGTTATTGGCAGCTGCCATTTTTAATAGCCTATCAAATTGTGCTGGCGTTAAGTCATTGTAAAAGAAGTTAATCGGATCAATTGGAATGCCAGATTTATGCACTTCATAATGAAGGTGTGGACCTGTGCTTTTTCCGGAGTTACCTACGTAACCAATTACTTCGCCCCTCTTTACCCGCTGCCCAACCCTGGCTTTCACCCTTACCATATGCCCATAAATGGTTTTATAACCATAACCATGATTGACAACTACATGGATACCAAAACCACTGGTGGTAAAACCAGATGTAGTTACAACACCATCCGCAGTTGTGTAAATGGGCGTGCCAATAGGGGCTGCAAAATCGAGTCCTTCGTGTGCTTTTCTGGTTTTATATATAGGGTCAATTCGATAACCAAAACCAGACGCTATTCGGGACAATTTTTTATTGCTAATGGGCTGAATGGCAGGAATGGCAGCGAGTAATTTAGCCTTATTTTTTACCATGCCTATCAGCTCATTAAAGGATTTGTTTTGGTATTCCATTCGAAGGGCCAAGCTGTTGAGCTGATCTATTACGGTATGCACAAGATCGGTAGAACCCATACGCTGCACGAGTTGTACCTCTTTTTTTTGCTCCATATCCCTTATACGTGCACTATCAGCAACGGGGTCCGCTTCAAATATAGAGCGGTACACCGTGTTATCCCGATTTGTGATTTCACCCATTTTTAATTCAAGCTGTTTAAGCCGCTCCTCTATTACACCGTAACCTTCACGAAGGTCTTCATTTTGTTGGCGGAGTAGTTTTTCTTTGGGGGAATCGATGTACTGAAAAGCAATGGCAAAAATGATAATCCCCGTAACCATGGAAGCCGCTATAAAACCAAACACTTGCAATAGACGCACACGAAGTGGCGTTTCAAGCTTTTCAAACCGCAGGGTATGGGTATTATAGTAATATTTTATTTTGCGCATAGGGGTATTGGTATCAATAGCTAAAGGCTCAATTCCTTACCTTTGGAGCTATAAAAATATAGAACAAAGATAGCCAGCTATCTAGTAAAATTAGTATAATAAAATTAGTACCCTTTTATGATGACCAGTGCCGAGATAAGAAAAGAATTTTTAGCCTTTTTTGCTTCAAAAAAACATCAGATTGTACCATCTGCTCCGATCGTGGTTAAAAACGACCCCACCCTTTTGTTTACCAATGCCGGCATGAATCAATTTAAAGATTACTTTCTAGGAAATCGCAAGCCTGAATATAAACGTATTGTAGATACCCAAAAATGTTTACGCGTGAGCGGAAAACACAATGACCATGAAGAAGTGGGTGTTGACACCTACCACCATACCATGTTTGAAATGTTAGGCAACTGGAGCTTTGGAGATTATTTTAAAGATGAAGCCATTGCATGGAGTTGGGAATTACTTACCGATGTTTATAAGATAGATAAAGACCGTTTGTATGTTTCTGTTTTTAAAGGAGACGAATCGGAAGGGTTGCCTATGTCAACCATTGCATTAGATGCTTGGAAAAAATTAGTGGACGAAGACAAAATTATTTTCGGAAATAAAAAAGATAATTTCTGGGAAATGGGTGACACGGGTCCTTGCGGTCCATGTTCTGAAATTCATGTAGACTGCAGATCTGACGAGGAAAGAAAATTAATTCCGGGCAGGGATTTGGTTAACCAAGATCATCCGCAAGTGATTGAAATTTGGAACAATGTTTTCATGCAGTACAACCGTTTAAAAGACGGAACATTGGAACCACTTCCGGCTAAACACGTTGATACGGGTATGGGATTTGAACGTCTTGTACGCGTACTACAAGGCAAACAAAGTAATTACGATACCGATGTATTTAGTGGCACCATAAATACAGTAGCAGCAATCACTGGAAAAATATATGACAGAAGCGATAGCAAAGAAGCCGTAGCATTTAGAGTATTAGCAGATCATATTAGAGCCATTTCATTTACAATAGCTGATGGTCAACTTCCTTCTAATACAGGTGCTGGCTATGTGATTAGACGTATTTTACGAAGAGCCGTTAGATATTATTATACCTACCTCGACTATAAACAACCACTACTTTTTCAACTCGTTCCAATACTTGCTACTCAATTTGCAGAAGTGTTTCCTGAATTAAATGCTCAAGAAGCTTTTGTAACAAAAGTCGTTAAAGAAGAAGAAGATTCTTTTTTAAGAACCCTAGACAAGGGTCTTAAAAGAATGGATGAATTAATGAAGGCTTCCGTTGGGAAAACCATTGAAGGTAGAGCTGCTTTTGAACTCTTTGATACTTACGGTTTCCCAATAGACCTTACAAGACTTATTGCGCAAGAAAATAATTTAACAGTAGAGGAAAATGGATTTGAAGCAGAAATGCAGCAGCAAAAAAATAGAAGTAGGGCTGCTACTGCAATAGATGCCGCAGATTGGATGATTGTACATGAAAGTAGCACCCAAACATTTACAGGCTACACAAGCACCGAAGCAACTACCAAGATTACAAAATATAGAAAAGTAACTGCCAAAGGAACAACAGGTTTTCAAATTGTTTTAGAAACAACCCCTTTTTATGCCGAAAGTGGCGGACAGGTTGGTGATA
>CAMAQW010000153.1 GCA_945860335.1 Sediminibacterium ginsengisoli
TTTCGGGTAAAAAAGTAGTTGTTGACAAAGCCAATAGCAAACCCAACATATACTAGAATGCTGGAAATGATGGTTTGTTTTCTAATGCTACCCATGAACTATTTTATCTACTTTTTTGTGTGAACCTCTTTATTGATCGCTTAAAAATAGGATATTCGGTGCCAAGATGCACCAGAAGGCCCTATATAATGCTGTTAAAACGCCTAAACTCCTTGTTTTATTGGGTTTGGTTATTTGTTTGTTTACGGCTTGTTATGAAAAGGCCGCTACTTCAAAAAACGTTTTCAGTTACAATGAAGCCACCGGTATTGCTACCCTAGATCCTGCTTTTGCAAAAAACCAATCCATCATGTGGGCGGTGCACCAGATCTATAATACCCTTGTTGAAATTGACAGCAAACTAAATATTGTGCCATCACTCGCAAAATCATGGGAGGTAAGTGAAGACCTTAAAACCTATCGTTTTCACCTGCGTACCAATGTTTATTTTACGCCAGATGAAGCGTTTATGGGTGGCAATGGACGAAAATTAGTTGCTGCAGACGTTGCCTATAGCCTGGGTAGAATTATTGATAAAACGGTGGCAAGTAGTGGCGCTTGGATATTTAATGGCAGGGTAGATTCGGTGATGCCTTTTGTGGTCATAAACGACTCTACTTTTGAACTAAGGTTGCAGCGACCGTTTCATCCTATCATGGGTATTTTAAGTACGCAGTATTGTAGTGTAGTACCCAAAGAAGTAGTAGAAAAATACGGTAAAGATTTTAGAAGACATCCTTGTGGTACCGGCCCTTTTTTACTTAAGTCTTGGGATGAAGGAGAGGCGATGATACTTCACAAAAACAAAAATTATTGGGAGCTTGATTCGGCCGGTGATAGGCTACCTTATATAGACGCTGTAAAAATTAATTTCTTCGATAACAAAGCCACCGAGTTTTTACAGTTTAGACAAGGCAAGCTCAGTTTTGTAAATGATATTGATGCCTCTTTTAAAGATGAAATTTTAACCAAGAACGGAACACTCCGAAAAGATTGGGAAGGAAAAATAAATTTATTAAAACATCCTTATTTAAACACAGAGTATTTTGGAATTGTAGTAGATAACAATAATCCTATTACAAAAGGGGCGGCTACCAGTAATAAATTAGTGCGTCAGGCCATGAATTACGCCATCAATAAAAAACAATTGATGATGTATATGCGCAATTCAATTGGCATTCCGGCCCAGGCTGGCTTTGTGCCTGCGGGGCTTCCTTCCAATAATGTAGATTTTGTAAAAGGCTATACTTACAATCCGGCCAAAGCACGTGAACTCCTTGCTGCTGCTGGGTTTCCGGGTGGTAAAGGACTACCCACTACTAAATTATTAACGGTGGCTATTTACGCCGATATTGCATCCTTTGCGGCCAAACAAATGGAAGAAGTAGGGATTCCGGTACAAGTAGAAGTGATTCAAAAAAGTTTACTCTTGGAACAAACAGCAAAATCTGCGGCATTATTTTTTAGAGCCAGTTGGATTGCCGATTACCCCGATGCCGAAAATTATATGGCTATGTTTTATAGCAAAAATCCGGCCCCACCCAATTATACCCGTTTTAAAAATGCGGAGTTTGATCTGCTCTACGAAAAAGCATTGTTGGAAACACGCGATAGTGTTAGGTACTCGTTGTATAGAGCCATGGATCAGTTAGTAATAAATGAGGCCCCCATTATTCCAATGTGGTATGATATGGCCATTCATTTGGTGCAGCCTGGGGTAAAAGGTTTTGGCCCCAATGCACTTAATTTACTCGAACTGAGACGTACAAAACTTCCTAATTAGTGTTTTAGTTTATCCTTAAACACTTTTTCAAACTTTTCTAATTTAGGTGCAATTACAAAACGGCAATAGCCCTGATTGGTATTGCTGTTGTAATAGTTTTGGTGGTAGTTTTCGGCAGGATAATAATTTTTAAATGGCTCGATGGTTGTTACGATAGGTGCATCAAAAGCGCCGCTCTTATCAAGTGCTTCTTTGTATGCAAGTGCCTCGGTTTTTTGAGCTTCTGAAACATAATAAATAACACTTTTATATTGAGGGCCCACATCGTTTCCCTGTCTATCAAGTGTGGTAGGATCGTGGGTTTTCCAGAATACTTCTAATATGTCTTTGAAAGGCACAATGGCCGGGTCAAATACAATTTTAGCTATTTCTACGTGACCTGTGTTTTTATCACATACCTGCTCGTAGGTTGGGTTTTCTACAAAACCGCCGCCATAGCCACTTTCTACACTAATAACCCCATTAATACGCTGAAAAAAAGCTTCTGTGCACCAAAAGCAACCTTCTCCTAAATAAATTGTTTGTAGTTTATCAGAACTTGAGCTCATAGTTGGTTTGCTTTTAGTGTTTTGTGGCTGACCACATGCACTAAGGCAGGTGACAGCAAAAAGGGTTAAAAGTGTTAATCTCATATCAATTAAAACATTAAAACTAGTAAAAGGTTTAACTACTCTTGGCTTACCTTTGCGCTGCTTTTGAAATTATGATGCGACTATATCCCGATACGGCCCTTTATCAACTAGAGTTTGACAAAGTTAAAGCTTTGTTGGAAGCGCATTGTAAAACAGTGTATGCGCAGGATCGTGCTCAAAATTTGCGCATCCATACCCATAAAGACTATATTCAAAAGGAGCTGCGCCAAACACATGAGTTTGCCATGCTTTTAAGACAGGCGCAGTATTTCCCCAACGATTTTACCTATCATTTACAAAAAGAACTCAAATTATTAGGTATTCCGGGTGCACTCTTAGTTGGTGAGCAGTGGATACTTATTCGTAAATTAACTGTTAATGCCGAAAATATATTTAGGTGGTTTGACCCCGAAAAACGTGCGGCATTTAGTGCCATGGCGCAGGTATTAGCAGATACCTACTACGAAAAAAATATCAAGGATAGTATTGATGCGGTATTAGATGAACAAGGAATTGTAAAAGACAATGCATCCGAAGATTTACAAAAAATAAGACTCAGTTTATACAAGCGCCGCAATGAACTCAGGCGCATGTTTGAAAAAGTAATTCAAAAATTAGCAAAGGCTGGATACACTGCCGACATTGATGAAAGTTTTAGTAATGGCAGAAGGGTGGTGGCTGTTTTTTCGGAACACAAAAGACAAGTAAAAGGAATTTTACATGGAGAAAGTGATAGCCGAAAAACCGCATTTATTGAACCCGAAGATACCATTGAACTTAACAATGAAGTGTTTGCATTAGAACACGAAGAAGCCAAAGAAGTGCAGCGCATACTTCGTGCGCTAACGGCTACCATGTCTATGTATGCGCCACTATTAAATGCGTATTTACAAATTACTGGCGAGTTTGATTTTATAAAAGCCAAAGCAAAACTAGGCATCGATATGAATGCCAATTTGCCTGAGCTACTAGATAAAGCGCATATAGAGCTTATAAATGCATATCATCCGCTACTTTATTTGTACAATAAAAATGCAGGCAAAAACACCATACCTGTTAACATCAAATTAGATACGCAGCAGCGTATTTTAATTATCAGCGGCCCTAATGCTGGTGGTAAAACGGTTACCATGAAAACCATTGGGCTCAATCAAATGATGATGCAGAGTGGTCTTTTGGTGCCAGTAAGCCCCGATTCTCAAATGGGTATTTTTAAACAGCTCTTTATTCATATTGGTGATAAGCAAAATTTAGAGTTTGAATTAAGTACCTATTCGAGTCACTTAATGCACATGAAACACTTTATTGAAGTGGCCAATGGTAAAACATTATTTTTTATAGATGAACTTGGAAGTGGAAGTGATCCTAATTTAGGAGGCGCTTTTGCAGAAGTTATATTGGAAGAATTATCTCGAAAGCATGCTCTAGGTGTTGTTACCACGCACTATTTAAATTTGAAAGTGATGGCCAACCATACGCAAGGTATTATTAATGGTGCCATGCAGTTTGATGAAGTGCATTTACTTCCGATGTACAAACTTATTATTGGTAAGCCCGGAAGCTCTTATACGTTTGCCATTGCAGAAAGAATTGGGTTACCAAAAGCGCTCATTAATAGAGCGCGTAAATTAGTAGACGAAGATCATTTTAAATTGGACAAGCTTTTAAATAGAACGGAGCAGGACTTACAGCATTTAGATAAAGAAAAGTTGCAGTTGCATAAAATGCTTCGTGAAAATGAAAAGCTCAAAAAAGAAATGGAGCAGGTGCTTGATAAAGAAAAGCACCGTCAACAAGTAGAGCTTTTAAAGCAACAAAACCAAATTACCGAAGACCGAATTGTGTATCTAAAAGATATGGAGCGAAAGCTCAAACAAATTGTGCTGGATTATAAGAAGGCCGAAAACAAAAACGAAGTGGTTAAAAACTTGCAACAACTACTATTTAAGGGTAAGGAGCAGGTAGTTGTAAATAAGCTGGCCAAAAAGGTAGATAAACAATACAAAGAAACAACCGGTGCTATTAAAGTAGGTAGCCTAGTTAAGCTTAAAAAGAATTATCAGGTAGGAACCGTATTAGAAATTAGGGGTAAAAGGGCCATTGTTCAAATTGGACAATTACCTATCAATGTAGACCTCGCCGACCTTTCTGTGGTAGAAAAACTCCCGGATTTGCCAAAATAACCCACTCAAAGTCAATAAAATAGGGGGTTTCACATTTTTTTTACTTTTTTTTTGGTTGCTGCTTTTCAAACCGTACTTTTGCCGCGGAGAGATGGCAGAGCGGTCGAATGCGGCGGTCTTGAAAACCGTTGACT
>CAMAQW010000154.1 GCA_945860335.1 Sediminibacterium ginsengisoli
TGAATATTGAGGATTGCTTCTAACAAGTGCTGATGTTAAATCATTGTGGTAAACTGGCAGCCAACGAGGCATTCTCCAAAAATTCGTAAAGTTTTGAGAAGGAGAAATTCTTTTGGCATATGAAGGGTTTACATTCAGCGACAACTTCACTTTTTTACTGAAATCAACATCCACTTTTGTTCTAATATTAAATTTTTCGTAGTTACTCTTGTTCATCATCCCTTCATCATTCTGATAACCACCAGATACAAAATACCTAACATCCTTAGATCCACCAGATGCATTGAGTTGAATATTTTTAAATGATCCTGGACGTAAAGATTCAGACTGCCAATCGGTAGATTGACCTCTTAATAACTGCGTTTCGATGATGTATGATGCTCTATCCGCATCAATCACCGTATTTGTAGACTGAACCACGTTAGGGTCCACTGATCTGGCTTTCATTTCGGCAAAAAGCATCCCTACATAATCTTTAGTAGACATTACATCGTAACGCTTGTAGTCTTTTTTCTGCCCAGAAGCAAATTTGAAATTATATTTAGTTTTACTAACACTACCTTTTTTTGTAGTAACCATAATTACACCACTCGCACCTCTCGAACCATAAATGGCAGCAGATGCCGCATCCTTTAAAACTTCAATTGATTCTACGTCGGCAGGATTTAAAAATGACAATCCATCAGGAACTGGCATTCCATCAATTACGATGAGTGGGCTAGATCCTGCATTAAGCGAGCTAATACCTCTAATACTAATTTTGGGAGCGGCACCTGCTTCAGAAGAAACGTTTTGGATTTGCACACCAGCAATTTTACCTTGTAAGGCTTGATCTAGTCTGGCAACCGGAGCTTCATCTAATTTTTCATTTTTAAATTTAGCAATGGCACCCGTTAAACTAGATTTCTTTTGCGTGCCATAACCTACAACAACAACCTCAGACCCTTCGGCTACTGCAACAGTCATGTCTACATCAATATTTTTCTTAGTGCCAATTGAAACAATTTTTGTTTCAAAGCCAACAAAAGAAAATACCAATGAATTGGTTCCAGCTTTTACTGAAATACTATAGGTACCATCGGCCTTTGTAACAACCCCTTGTGTTGTTTTATCGGCCATAACAGAAAGTCCCTCTAATGGAGCTCCTGTTTCTTTGTTAATAACCTTTCCGGTTATTTGTTTGTTCTGCGCAATTACTGCTGACGTAAAGCAGAGTAAAAGCAGAAAAAATAAAATTCTCATTTTTTTCATATGGGCAGTTTTAAATTTTTAAATCAATCGTATATTATTGGATTAGTAAATAATTTGTAGTGGGATGTATTTTGTGTTAGAAATTTCAGCTATTTTTTTATCGCAGGCAGGACAATTGTACTTTTTAGAAATTTCGGCAAAGAATTCAAGCGGTTCATCAAAATTAAATGGCTTAATCTGTTCACCAGTCCATGCTTTTTCACCTGTCAAGTATGGTATAAGTACATCACAACCTTTTTTAATTGAATTTCCGTTGGGCGCCGTATACTGCCATAGATCAATTCCAATTGTAGAAGACATTTGAGCAATTTTAACAAGCGGTTCTACAACAAATAGTGAGTAGTGCAATGAGGTTGTTCTTGCTAATTCTGAAGGAAAAAATCCATTTTTATCCATTTGGCTTTCTATACGCTTTTTAACATTTGCTAGAACTTTTTTTGCCAACACTGTATTGTTGGTGTATAGTGCAAATGACAATCTTTGCGCATCATACCACACACCGTGGTTATTGGTCGCCTTCATTTCATCGGTACCATTCTTGCTCGTCTGCATCCATTCTAAAAAAGAACCAAACCATGCCTGTAATGCTTTATTATTTGAAGGCGTCCAAGAATTAGAGCTTTGCATTAAACCCACTGCCTCTATTACTTTTATGAAATGTCTGGTATCAATTAAGCCTGCGCCTCTGCCATCATTTTGTCCTTTAACCGCTTGGCCAAAATTTAAGTTGGGGTTCATTTTTGTAGCTTCATCTAAAAACCAAACACGTAAAAGAGTAGTAGCATGCTTTGCATATTTTTCGTCTCCGGTAAAATAAAAAGCAAGGGCTAATTTCTCAACCTCTGCGCAAAGAGCGGGCATGTATTCTTTATCCTTATAATCGTTTACTTCAGGATTGGTTTTGCCATCTTTTCTGATATACGGTAATCCATCTTTGGTATCCGGATTGGGCCAGAAATAAGGTGCCAAGCTCATGTAATCATGTTTATCTCCACTAGGCGGTGTGTTTAATTTTTCCATCACACTCCCCGGCTTAAACAGCAAAGACTTATTTGCGAGCTCTATCAATACATTAAAAGAAGCTTGCTTTTTAGGATCCTTGTTAGCCACCGCTAACTTATTGGCAGCGAGCACTTCCTTGTTCAAAGCAAATACATTGATTGCCTGCGCAAACAAACTATGTTGCATCAAACAAAAACAAAAAACAACTATATATTTTTTAAAATTGCTCATTATTCTAATTAAAAAAATCTTCACGCATGGGAGAAAAGACATCTACAAGTACTCCTTTTTCCAAACAAACTGCGCCATGAATAACGTTTGAAGGCACATGAAATACGTCACCTGCTTTTAACACTTGTTTGTTTCCGTCAATTTCTATTTCAAATACCCCACTTTCTACATTGGTAAGTTGAACATGATGATGTTGATGAAGTGCACCTACGCCACCTTTTTCAAATTCAACCCGCACAAGCATCACCGAATTATCGTACGCCATAATTTTTCTTGATAAACCCGGCGCCATTTGCTCTTCCGAAACCGATTCGTTCATAATAAAACCCGTTCGCTTCGCTCCATTTAATTCTACTGACATATCTATTTTGTTTTATAATTTTTTATTTTCTAAATAAACAACAAATGGCCCTTCCCAGCTGTATGCTTTACCATTAATAGTAAGCTGATGTATTTTTTTATTATCAAATATTTTATTAGACTGTAATACCATTAAGTGTTTGCCATCAATTACCACTTCTGCGCCGCTGTAATCATCTGTATCCACAACTGGCAAAACAGCAGACACACGCGAATATGCATTTGTCGTAAATTCGGAAGTCGCATTAAAATTGCCGTGCATCTCTAGTACATTCAGAGCAAACATATTTTTAGCACGGGTACGTGTAATATATGACGACTCTCTGCGTAAATTAAAGTTTGGATCATTGGCACCTGTTCTTGTAAAAAACATTTGTGCAGAATCTTTTACAAATCCAGAGATGGTATAAAATGTTTGGTTATTTAAAAAAGTAAATTGAGTAAGTGGCGACTTTACATTTGCAGAAGCCTCTTTCCAAATATGCTGATATCCATTTTTTAAACCCAGTGTTTGTAATGAATTGCCATGCGTGGTATACTTAAAGTTGGTAGAAATTAAATTCCCCACATAATTAAATGGAAGATCATATTGATGCACCTTATCTGATATGGTTCTAAAAAAATCTACCATCAGCGGCTTTTGTGTACCTGGTAGTATAATTAAATAAACACTTCTGTGGAGCTTAACGTCTTTGTAGGCGTTTGTATCCAATGCAGCAGTTGCCTGAACACTGTAATTCCCTACTACATTATAAAGTGGAATAGGGTGGTATTTTTCGCTTTGCGCTTCTACCCCATTAAAATGACTGGTTTCATCAACTGTTACCGTATTGTGTGCAATGGTTTGCTGTGCATAAGACTTGGTTTCAGGCAAATACCTGCCACCCCATTTTTGTTCGATCCCTATAAAGCGCGCAGCGCCATAGTCTTGTAAAATTTCGTTGCCGTTATCGTATAAATTAATATTTAGTTTATCGTAATGGCCATGAGACAAACCGTGCGAGCTGTATTTAAATATTAAGGATGTTAAATTTTTATCCTTACCAGTTCTAAGCACGGTAACACCGCCAAAATCTCCTTTGGCGCCATCGGTAAAAACAACCGATTTGTATGGATAAAAGGGTGCAATATTTTTATTTTTTAAAAGCGCTTCACTAACACCCAAGCCACCTTTACTAAGCGTTACCCTGCCCTGCGCTTTTGCAACAGGTAAATAAGCGGCATTGGCACCATATACATCCCATGCAATGTTAAGTGCAACGACCACTTCGTTTGAAACAAAGGTTTTTTCTTTTAATGCATCATTGTAACTATAAAATCCACCGTCCAAATTGGTTTGTTCTATAGCGCCCTCTAATGCTTGCTTCAAAATTTTATTTCTCCTTTCAAAAATTTGTAGTGAAGGTTTGTAATGATTTACGGCATTTGCAAACAAGTAAAAAGGCAGCACTGCATAACGTGTATAATAAGGCCCTTCATTGTAGTAGCCATTTGGAGAGAAGAGTCCATCTAAATGCGCTGTTAAACCAGCTTTCCCGTCCTTTTTTGAACCATACAATGCCATTTGCACATACTCATCATTGTCTGTTGCAATACCAACGATTCCTACACCTGCACAGGCCCAAACAGCGTGGTTATGAATTAAATCAAACCATGGTGTAATTTCTTTTGTAAAATAATCTACCTCAGGCTTAAAGGCTCCATTGGTAATTTGAAGTCGCTCAGCGGGTGTTAGATAATCATGAATTAAATCAAAAGCAAGACCCGCATATACAAGCCAGTTAGCATCGTTTAATGCCTGCCAAAAAATTCGACCCGGAGAAGAACTTGTTGCCTCCGGATGATTTTTTAAGGTTGGATTTAATACTGCGTATTTGAAAAATAAATCTTTTACAAGTTTTGCATATTTAACATC